>DAOLDI010000580.1:0-1978 GCA_035327445.1 Cyclobacteriaceae bacterium
TAATCGTACATCTGCAGGATCGTACCGTGGACCAAGTATGCAAAGTGGTTTAGGCATACTTGCAAAAGTGAAGTCAAGTTTACATGTACCCCTTGTTACTGATGTGCATGAGTCATATCAGTGTGAAGAGGTAGCTAGCGTGGTTGATGTATTGCAGATACCTGCGTTCCTCTGCCGCCAAACAGATTTGTTATTGGCGGCAGCTGCAACAGGCAAGGCAGTGAAAGTAAAGAAAGGACAATTTATGGCGCCCGCAGATATGCAGTATGCGGTGGAGAAAGTAAGAAATGCAGGTAATGCAAATGTTTTTCTTACCGAGCGTGGTACAAGTTTCGGTTACAACAACCTGGTGGTGGACATGCGCGCCATCGCTATTATGCGGCAATATGCTCCGGTAATATTTGATGTAACACATTCGGTGCAGCAACCTGGCGGACTGGGAGGGAAGAGCGGAGGCCAACGTGAGTTTGCTCCTTTTCTTGCACGTGCAGCAGCCGCAACCGGGGTTGATGGCTTTTTCATTGAAACTCATCCCGAACCTGCCAAAGCTTTAAGCGATGGCCCCAATATGATTCCATTACATGAGATGGAAGAGTTTTTAGTCATGCTCAAGCAATTCTGGGATTTACACCGCTCGCTAAGATAGGGACTAAGATACTTCGGCTTTAGCCCCCTGTGAGATTCCGAAGTCCCGAGGCTTCGGGACGGGATGCGACTGCTCGAAGGCTTTGGTTTGAACCTAAACACCTAAGCACCTTAACACAATAAAAATACTTTGTGATTTGGAATTTCATATTTTCTATATTTGTCGCTAAACTCTATCAGTTTAGTGGACTTCCAACAAATTCTAGTTATAGGTGTGGTAATTTTCCTGGTTTTTGCCTTGTACCGGGAGTTATTCAATCCTGCACTTACTTTTTTTATCTGTGTCGGCATACTCATGTTTGCTGGCGTGCTAACACCTGCTGATTTACTCAGAGGTTTAAGCAATACGCAAATCATCATCATCTTTCTATTGATTCTGGTAACGGCAGGGATAAGAGTAATTTATGGAAGCGGACTATTTCTGAAGTTATTTAATACAAAACTTTCACCCAGAGCATTTTTGCTGCGCATGATGTTGAGCAGTTCAATCATTTCTGCTTTCCTCAATAACACCCCAATTGTGGCGTTTATGATTCCTTATGTAAAAGATTGGGCAGATAAAGCCGGGCATCCAGCATCTAAATTCTTAATACCGCTTTCTTATGCAACCATTTTAGGCGGTATGATTACTGTAATTGGTACATCCACCAATTTGGTATTGAACGGTTTAATCAGCGAATACAATTTACCCTTGTTACAATTTACAGATTTTTTATACCTGGGTTTGATTGTTACCTTATTGGGTTGGATTTATTTGTATTTCATTGGGTTCAGACTTCTTCCTTCACATACCGGGAAGCTGGAAGAATTGAAAGGTAAGCTCAAAGAGTACATTGTTGAAACAGAAATTTTCAAAGGCTCTGTACTTTCAGGTAAATCAGTAAAAGAAGCTGGCTTGAGAAATCTGAAAGATTTGTTTTTGGTTGAAGTACTAAGAGCAGATAAAATTATTTCTCCGGTAGCGCCTGATTTTCTTTTGCATGAAGGTGATCTGCTTTTCTTTTCAGGACACACAGATTCTATCTTTGATCTGATAAAAGAAGAAAATGGCTTGCGCTTACCCAAGCAAGATAAATTGAAAGGCGAAGGACATTTTAATTTTATTGAAGCTGTTATTCCGGCTAACTCTGATTTGATTGGTGTGCGTATCAAAGATTCAGATTTCAGACAGAGATTTAATGCCTCTATTGTTGCTGTGCATAGGGCAGGTAAACGCGTTTCGGGTAAAGTAGGCGAGACAACTCTTGCCGGTGGCGATTTTCTTTTACTGGTAAGCGGAGGCGATTACATGAATCAGCATGCTGAGAAAGATTTATTCTTTATATCTACACCA
>DAOLDI010000581.1:0-1973 GCA_035327445.1 Cyclobacteriaceae bacterium
ATACCATTTGAATTTACAGCAATAGTAAATGTTGCAGCCGCTACGCTGCCAGCATTAGTAGTAATATTGAGGTTGATACTCTCATCACTGCATCGGGTTGCAGTAATATCAGTTCCCACAGGCATGGGGTTCACAGTTACCCTGATGTTAAAATTGTCTCCTTCACAAGTCAAAGCACTTACTGGACGGAAAGTATACACAACATCTACAGGAGCTAACCCTGTATTTATCCAACTATCATTAGCAATTGCGTTCGCAAGCAGACCATTATCACCTGCATTAGCAGTTCCACTTGCGCGTATTAATCCGCCTGTATTAATACTGATTAAGTTATACGTTGCAGCACCCGTGCTTCCGGCTGCTACGCCAAGATTAGTTGACAAGGTAGCTTCACTACAACGCACAATGGATTGTGCCTGACCAATAGGCTCTGGCCTTACCGTAACCGTAATTATAAATGGATCTCCCGCACAAGCATTGGTGCCAGTTGGTGTAACAGTGTATACGACTATCTGGTTGACACTGGTTGTATTGGTAATGACATCATTGATAATATTTCCAGTTCGCGGCAATAAGCTTTCTCCACTTACATTCGGGTTATTAGCTGCAACCCAGGTATATGTGGCAGGTATATTGGTTACATTGGTATTAAGATCATAGTTAATGGCTTCATCTGAACATACAGGCGGTGGACTGAAGTCTGTACCCAATGGCTCTGGTCTTACCGTTACGGTAATTTCAAAAGGATCACCCTGGCAACCATTTGCACTGGTTGGTGTTACCTGATAAACAACAACCTGATCGGCAGCGGTAATATTATTGAGTATATCTGTTATGCTGTTTCCTGTCTGATCTGTCAAACTCTCACCCGTAACATTCGGATTATCCGCAATGGCTCTCCAGATAAATGTTGTACCCGCTGCAAGATTGTTACCAAGTGTTGCAATATTGTTAGATAGGTTATAATTGATAGCAACATCGCTACATACTGGTGCAGGGCTATCATCAGAACCTACTGGTTCAGGCCGAACGGTAACACTCACCGTAAATGGATCTCCCACACATCCATTGGCACCTGTTGGTGTGATGGTATAAACTACTACCCTGTCTAAGTTGCTTATATTTCTTAATACATCAGTGATGATTGGGCCAGCCTCAGGAGCTATGCTCTCACCTGTAACATTCGGATTCGGAGCGGCTATCCAGCTATAGGTATTTCCTGCCAGTCCGTTACCTGAATTCACTACATTATTCTCCAGGTCATAATTAAGGGCATCATCACTACACACTATCGGATTATTATCATTGAATCCAACAGGTTCGGGTTGAACTGTTACACTTACGGTAAACGGATTTCCAGCGCAACCATCAACACTGGTCGGTGTAACTGTATAAACAACAAGCTGGTTTACATTAGTAACATTTCGCAATACATCATTGATAAATGCACCGGTGCGAGGCGCGAGGCTCTCTCCCGTAACATTTACATTATCTGCAGCTACCCATACATACGTAGTACCCGCAGTTAATCCATTGCCTGATCCATTTATATTGTTGGCAAGATCATAGTTAACATTCAGATCGCTACAAACCGTATGTGTGTCATTAATACCCACAGGCTCTGGCCTTACCGTTACAGTGATTTCAAATGGATTCCCTGCACAACCGTTGATACTGGTTGGTGTAACCGTATATACCACCACCTGATTCACACCGGTTACATTATTCAATACATCGTTGATAACACCGCCCGTTACAGGAGCTAAACTTTCTCCTGTTACATTGGGGTTATCAGCTGCAACCCAACTATAGGTGGTACCACCTGTGAGGTTATTACCCAGTGTTGCAATATTGTTAGTTAGGTTATAGTTAACATTGGCATCACTGCATATCGGTGGCGGACTGTCATTGGCACCAACCGGTTCTGGCTGAACTGTTACTGTAACAGTAAAAGGCTTACCAAGGCAACCTGC
>DAOLDI010000582.1:0-1971 GCA_035327445.1 Cyclobacteriaceae bacterium
GATGGCAAGCAAGCCTATGGCGGTGGTGTTGAATTTGGTGAAAAGGGTTTCTCTGAAGCACAGTGGCGCACGGCACACTCCGTGCATCGCAATGGCGATTTGTATCCCACGCATGGTATTGGTCCGGTAGCGATGATGATTGACATTAACCGTGGTAACCGCTTTACAGAGTTAGTCTCCTACAGCAGCAAAGCACGCGGACTTAACGATTACATTGTGAAAACTGCTGGTGCAGATCACCCCAACGCCAAAGTAAATTTCAAATTGGGTGATGTTGTTACCACCATGATCAAATGTGCCAATGAGGAAACCATTTTATTGCAGCACGATACGAATTTACCACGGCCATATTCATTAGGATTCAGAGTTCAGGGCACTGAAGGCATCTGGATGGACATCAACCGCTCTATATATATAGAAGGAAAAAGTAAAGCTGCACACCGCTGGGAAGACGCTAAAGAATGGCTCGACAAATACGATCATCCACTTTGGAAAAAATATGCCGGTGATGCACAAGGCGCAGGCCATGGTGGTATGGATTGGTTTGTGTTGCATGCCTTTATCGAATCTGTAAAACGCAAGGTGCCAACGCCTATGGATGTTTATGACGCAGTTGCCTGGAGTGCGATAACGCCATTATCAGAAACTTCTATTCGTTTAGGCGGAGAAACTGTAGAGTTTCCAGATTTTACCAAAGGACAATGGATGTTGCGCAAAAATAATTTTGCATTGGATGATTCTTATTAAATGCATCTGATGAAATACTTTATTACAGCATGCCTGGTAATCGCACAGCTTCAGTTGTATGCACAAAAAAATTATGATTTTCCCCCTGAGATAAATCTTGTATTAGATTATTTGCTGAAAGAAGATTATCCGGAAGTTATTAACGCACAAAACTTAAAACTGAGACCGGTAAGGTGGGCCATCTTTGATGTTGATAATGACGGCAACACAGAAGTTTTTCTGCAGATACTTCCTCATTACATGCAATCACCGGCCATACTTGTGTTCAGCATTTTTGAAAAAGATTCTGTTGTAAGCATTACAGAAGCATTGGCACCAGGAAGGATGGTGCCTGTTTACAAAAAAGAATTGTTTATTGATACACATACCACAGGTGTAGCAGCAGATTTACAAATTGAAAACACTGATAGGGAAAAATTAAAGGCCATTGTGAACGCTTCACTAAAGTTTGGTCTGAGTGTAATTGTCTTCAAGAATTTCATACATACAGAGAAAAGAGACAGTAAACCTTTCTTTGTTGATGCCACCCATCTTTACTATCCCAATAAAGCCAATGCCTGCACCGACTGGCAAATTGCTTTGCCCCAGAGCATCGCGGCAGGAAAAGTAAAGGGCAGGAAAAAGAATGTCTTCATTGCTTTCTCAGAGGGCGAATTTTTTTGCTATGAAATTTCAGCCATTCATGAAGGAAAATACATTGAAAAGCACTTAAGCATACTGCCCGCACCAAAATTATTTTCTCATTTTGAAATGGAAAGAGACCAGATCAAATACAGAGATGCAATGGGTAATTTGCATGACCTCAAATTAAAATAAGTGCATCTTCAAAAACTCACTTCACCCTTCTCCCCCCAAGCTTCGGGAGGAGAAGGGTGAAGGGATGAGGTGATAAAAAGCAAGGTTTTTAGAGATGCCCATAAATAAGTTCGCTTATATTTGCAGCCCTGTTTGCATTGTGATGAAAATAAAGGATTTAAAGTTTAAGAAATACATCAAAGAGGCCAGTATTCTTGAGAAAATTGCCGAATTGGCTGAGCAAATAAACAAAGACTACAAAGGCAAAGACCCTATTTTCTTGCCTATACTTAACGGTTCATTTTTGTTTGCTGCCGATTTGATGCGCGAGATAAAAATACCTTGTCGGGTTTCTTTTGTGAAAATTGCTTCTTATGAGGGCACCAGCAGTACGGGTACACTTAAAACTTTAATCGGTATGCAGGAAAG
>DAOLDI010000583.1:0-1965 GCA_035327445.1 Cyclobacteriaceae bacterium
TTTTGATGCGGTTATCAATAAATTTGTATTTGAAGGACATTTTAATAAGCGCATTTCCATTCATGGTGATGGCAAACAATCTCGCACCTTTATTCACATAAGCCTTGTAGCAAAGGCATTGCATCAATTATTATATAGCCAGGTGAAACCGGGCACCTATAACCTGGTAGAGCGAAGCATTAAAGTAATTGATATTGTGGATGAGTTGAAATCACTCATTCCTGAATTGGAATTTATTTTCATCAACCAACACTTGAAACTTGCTGAACTTAATGTGAAAGTAAATGCCGAATTCAATAAACAACTAGGCATTCATAACCACTTAAGCCTCAAAGAAGAGCTGCAGCAGTTCTTGCATAAATTTAGTTTTTAAACGAGGGCTCAGGCCTCAATAAGTGTGGGATTGAATTCCGGATGAAATATAATCAGCTGAAACCAGTGTGTATATTTCTCCGGGAATTGTTGCATATCTGTTTTTAAGGCTTCTATGTTAACAAACATCCAATCAGACGCCTCATCTTCATTCAAGTAAGGTTCGTCATCATACACCCCAAAATAAACATGATCTAATTCATGTTCAGTTAATCCGTTATCTAACTTAATTTTATAAAGAAATTTGAAGGCGTAAACAGGTTTAACTTCAATACCCATTTCCTGCTTTAATCTTCTTTTGCAGGCATCTGCCATGTTTTCATTGGGCAATGGGTGACTGCAACAAGTGTTGGTCCATAAGCCAGCGCTGTGGTATTTGCCATCTGCGCGTTTCTGTAAAAGTAGTTCGCCTTTTGAGTTGAAGATTAGCACTGAAAATGCGCGATGAAGCAAACCCTTCTGATGTGCCTCCAGCTTTTCCATCAGGCCTATTTCATTATCATTTTCGTCAATGAG
The DNA here is from genome assembly GCA_035327445.1 of Cyclobacteriaceae bacterium. Lineage (GTDB taxonomy): Bacteria > Bacteroidota > Bacteroidia > Cytophagales > Cyclobacteriaceae > DAOLDI01. The sequence continues at coordinate 889 of DAOLDI010000583.1, forward strand.
AATTACTTGTTCCATCATAACATGTTTAGCCTGTGCTTAACGTATGAAAAGGCGAGCAAAGAAATTTTTTGCCTGTTTTTAATCCTGATGCGACTTTCCATCACGTTTTGACTTGGTGTGTTTTTGATTTTCTTGAATAATGCGATGTAATAAACATAGGCTACATAAACACCAAAGCGTGCTGAGCGCGGAAGTTTTTTAATTCCTTCAAGCCCTAACCTGAAATCTTCTGCAATATCATCTTCAATCATTTTTTTATTTTCTTCATCAAACTGATTGAAGTCTAGCTCAGGAAAATAGGTTCGGCCCAAACCCTGATAATCTGCTTTCAGATCTCGCAGAAAATTAATCTTCTGAAAAGCCGATCCAAGTTTCATAGCATAAGGCTTTAATTCCTGGTACTGTGCCTCATCATGCTTGCAGAAAATACGCAAGCACATAAGCCCAACAACTTCTGCAGAGCCAAGTATATATTCATTATACCCGTTAATGTCATACGCCTTCAGACTCAGATCCATTTCCATGCTGCGCAGGAAAAGGTCAATAAGTTCGCGCTCAATTCTGTATTCATTTACTGTTGACTGGAAACTGTGCAGTATGGGATTAAGACTAATACCATCTTCAATTGCCGTATAAGTATCTTCCTTAAATTTTTTTAAGAGATCTTCTTTATTGAACTGATGAAAGCTATCTACTATTTCATCTGCAAATCTTACAAAACCATAAATACTGTAGATGGGGTCTCTTAGTTTTTTATCAAGACAGAGACTGCCCAAAGAGAATGAGGTGCTGTATGCACGTGTGGTTGTTTTACTGCACTTAAGGGCTACTTTGTCGTAAAGAGATTGCATATAACTAAGTTAAGGTTTTCTTTTGATTTTTTTTATCAATTCTCTTGCAACCACTTGTCCGCTGATGATGGAGGGCGGAACTCCCGGACCAGGCACCGTTAACTGACCAGTATATAACAGGTTTTTAACCTTTTTGTTCTGAATGCTGGGCTTTAGGTTAGCTGTTTGCAATAGTGTATTGGCCAGACCGTAGGCGTTTCCTTTGAAAGAATTGTAATCGCCTATA
>DAOLDI010000584.1:0-1965 GCA_035327445.1 Cyclobacteriaceae bacterium
CCAGAAAATTCGGGATGTTAACAAGATCAGTTTCGAGAATACCCGCAGTAAAGGTAGCATCAATTGAAATTGAAATGGGTGTATTTAATGTTAGCAAGCCACCCGGCTTATTGATGCTTAATCTTCTGAATACAGGAGCTGCCACATTTGTTCTGGCAATGACCTGATTAATGGATCCTGTGAAATTCGCTCTTCCTGTACTTGCTCCAAAAGTAATTGCTACAGTACTATTCACATTTACATTAGCATGAAAGAAACTATCCCCATTAAAAGCAGGTTGCATTTCACCGCTGCCACTTTGTGCAAATGTTACATGGCTATTGAAAGTATCTCCATTTGAATTGGCCAGTCTGAACCTTGCTGTGCCCGAATTGGTAATTGTTGTGATTCCGTTAAATACATTTCCTCCAAAACTATCGTTAGTACCGGCACCTGTTTTTGTTATGGCTGCAGTACCATTAAATGTTGTTGTTTGTAAAGTAAGCTGCGGGGCAGTAAAAGTTATATTTCCATTGAACTGTGTGCCGGGACCGAGAACCAAAAATGCGCTTCCGGTAAGTGAAAGCGTTTGAGCTGAAGTGCCTTGTTGTGTAAATCTTCTTAACCTCAATTCACCTGATGAAAATCCAGTTCCACCAATGCTCACAGTGTTGCCGCTGGCAAGTGTGGAGTTTCCTGTTGTATTGTTTGAAAAATAAATACCATTGCCTGACGTAGCATTTAAAATTATGTTGCCGTTGAATTGATTGCCTCCAACATTATGCGCCAGGTAAATAATATTGCTGCCTGAGTTAGTTACCGTTAACTGCGCATTGAAAATATCAGGACTGGAATTTGCAGTTAAAAAATGTCCGCTGCCGCTATTGATAATCGTAGTAATTCCATTGAATGTATTTCCTCCCAATGAAGTGTCATTGCCGGCTCCGGTTTTGGTAATTGAAGCATTTCCATGGTAAGTGGCACCATCAATAAAAAGTCTGGGTGCAGAGAAAATAACATTAGCATTAAATACCGAATTAGCGCCTACTCTAAGTGTAGCACTACCTGTTAAATTGAGGGTTTGACTTGCTGCACCAAGCTGCGTAAATCTTCTGATTTGTAATTCACCTGCAGTAAAACCACTTCCTCCAACCGAAATTGTTCTGCCATCTGCCAGACTTGCAGTACCTCCAGCTCGATTACCAAAGAAAATACCTTCACCTGATGTACAACTGACAATGATGTCGCCATTAAAGACTGTACCCGGTACATTATCTGCTAACCTGATGGAAGAAGAACCGGTATTTACCAGCGTTAAGGTGTTGTTAAATTCATCTAATCCGGAAGTTCCATTCCTGAAAAATCCTGTTCCTGAATTTACAATAGTTGTAGGACCATTAAATCTGTTGCCACCATTACTGTCGTTATTAACTGCGCCTGTCTTTTCAATATAAGTAGGCCCATTAAAGATGGTACCATTCAATTGAAATTGAGGAGAGCGAAAATCTACATTTCCGTTAAATAAGGACAGCGTACCCAATTCTAATAATCCGCTTCCTGTCAATACCAGGGTCTGGTCATCAGCACCCACTTGTGTAAATCTTCTTAAACTTAAAACACCACTGCTATATCCCAGTGCACCAACCAGCAAAGATCCCCCATCAGCAAGAGATACACTAGCGCCTGCCTCTGCACCCAGGTAAACACCTTGACTTCCCAAAGTTGAATTAAAGGTGATATCACCGTTGAATACATTGCCATTAGAATTTCTTGCGAAGGAAATCAGACTTGAGCCCGTACTGGTAAATATTACATCTCCATTGAAGATATCAGCCGTGCTGTTTGCACTGCTAAACCTGGCACTTCCAGAGTTTACAAATTCGGCATTACCATTAAAGACATTACCTCCATTACCATCGTTAGTACCGGCACCGGTCTTTGCAATGTAAGCATCACCCTCTACTGTAATACCATTAAGATTAATTT
>DAOLDI010000585.1:0-1964 GCA_035327445.1 Cyclobacteriaceae bacterium
TTTTCTTTTCGCTTTATTTGGCCAGAATGCAGCAGCTGCCAACACAAGGCTTATCCACACAATAGGTGTGCTGAGGTAGTTAAGAGTTTTAGATAGAATGAAAAACATATGCTTAAAGTTAACCTGCTATGGGTTTTGATAATTTACCAATACCCTCTACTAGCTTTCTCAACAATTCGTAGTATAAAGTAATAATGAGTAAGATGGTCATAGACCAAATAACACCCATGTTAAACAAGAGTGTATCCAGATCACGATTCAAAAAATGTTTGGCCGGCATATAAAACTGTGCGTCAAAATCGATAACGTGATCAGGGTCTGGATCTTTATAAATAGGATAAATTTTCTGAACCAGTTTACCTTTATCTTCAATGATGCGTTGTTGCTCTGCAATGTTCTTAACTAATTCTGATATGGCTTCATTGTGATATTTATTCTTGTAAGCATCAAAAGCTCTTAATTTTTCTGGTGTATCAGTTATTTCATAAATCATTTTTTCTTTTTGCTGTTCAGCTCTCGTAAATCTCATGGAATAAAAATTACGTAGCTGCGAAAGAAAACGCATTGATTCATTGTACAAGGTTGAATCAAATTTATTGAGTGTAAAATCATTTACGCGCGTGAAATTATCAGTTCCAACTTTCTGTAGCTCTCTGCCAAACTCTGTTTTAATCAAATTTAAATCATTATTCATTTTGTACCGAACAGCCTCATCCTGATTTTTAAAATTCAGCAAGCAATACTGTAATCGTGTTTCTAATTCAGGAATGAAGTAAAGTTTTTTGTAATCAGCATCAGCCATGGTTTTATCAAATAGATAAAACTCTTTTTCAAAAGGATTGTCTTTAAACTGTGTAACCATTGCAGCTTCAAATGCCCAGCGTGATGCCATCAAATCTCCTACAAGCGGAACGGTGGCAGGGTTACCGATTACAGGATTCAACTTATCAAACTTTACTACCACACCACTAAGGATAAGTTGAGGAATAAGTAATATCGGAATGAGAATATAAATAGTTACAGCCGAGTTAAAAGCAGAGCTGATGTTGAGCCCCAATAAATTGGCAAAGCATGCTGCACTAAAAAGTATAATCCAATGATTGAAGAGCATGTCTTTAATCTCCAGAATATAATTACCCACCAATACAAAAGTTAAAGTTTGTATGGCTGATATAATGAATAGTATTGAAATCTTAGAGGCCAGGTAACTGCTTCTGCTCAGGTGCAGAAAGGCTTCTCGTTTTAAAATTTTTCTATCGCGGATAATCTCTTCTGCACTCACCGTTAAACCCATAAACAAGGCAACTATTACGCTCATGAATAGATATGCAGGCAAGTTCAGGTTTTTGCTGAAGATGTAACCTTCGTAGGCTTTATCATCAAGGTTATAATATCTTACAATGAATGCCAGCAGGAAAGCTAAAAATGGTGCTTCAAGTAATGTGATGCTGAGGTATTGTGTATTGCTGATCTTGGATTTGAAATCGCGCAAGCCAAAAAGTAAAGCTTGCTTTAATCGGCCAGGAATATTTAGGTTTGATACCGGCTTATCTTTTGCCTTTTTTACCTCAGGTGTTTTTATCTGATTGTTGTAGAGTTGGTTCCACTGTTCAGGAGAAACCTTGCGTTCATTGGTGAAATTGCCATACTCATTGATCACCTTGGTTTCTATGATATTGAAAATCTGTTCAGGGTTAACGTTGCCGCATTCGTGACATTCTCCCTGCTCACTGTTGATCATGTTGATGCATCGCTTGAAATAGATGACAGCATCAACAGGGTTACCATAAAAAATCTGGTAACCTCCGGTATCCAATACCACAAGCTTGTCGAACATCTTAAAGATGTCTGATGAAGGTTGGTGAATAACTACAAAAAGTAATTTCCCTTTGAAGCTTAATTCTTTTAATAGGTCGATGATGTTTTCTGAATCTCTGGATGAAAGGCCGCTGGTGGGTTCATCT
>DAOLDI010000586.1:0-1960 GCA_035327445.1 Cyclobacteriaceae bacterium
AGGCCAGGGAAGTACTGATTAAAGATGAGTTGAGTTTGGAACAATTATTGAATGATCTCAAGGCAAAACACAGTCAATCATAATACACAGTATACAAAAATGAAGAATCTATCGATTTTAGCTCTTTTTAGCCTTTTTTGCAGCCTCGCAATGGCCCAAAGCACCTACGATCCTAAAGCACTTGAAGTGCTGGAAGCCATGAGTAAAAGATATAAAGCCATTCCTGCATTTACTGCCTCTATCAAATCTACCCTGCTGAATGAGGTTGAAAATATCAAAGAGGAAAGCACAGGAGAAATTTCAGTGAAAGGGCAGAAATATTTCCTTACTATGGATGATCAGGTGATTATCAATGATGGTAAAACCGTTTGGACTTACCTTTCAGCTGCCAATGAAGTGAACATAGATAATTACTATGCAGATGAAGATGAGATTAGCCCAACGAAAATTTACGATGCATACAAGAAAGGTCATAAGTACCTGTACATTGGCGAGGCTACCGAAGCCGGCACTGCCTGCCATGTGGTAGACTTAAGCCCCGAAAAACGCGATGCACAGTTTTTCAGGATAAGACTGAACATATCTAAAAAAGACAATAACCTGGTAAGCTGGACCATGTACGACAAAACCGGGAACAAATACACTTACCTGATTACCAAGTTTAACCCGAATGCCAAACTGGATGACAATTTCTTCAGCTTCGATCCTAAAAAATATCCGGGTGTTGAGATCATTGATTTGAGATAATCAATTTAAACCCATGAGATTTAAAGCCGCTAATTGCGGCTTTTCTTATTTTTAGGCAATGAATAAAGCTGAACTCCTAACACAAATCCGAAAAAAATCTTCTTACCTCTGTGTTGGTCTTGATACAGATTTGAAAAAGATACCTGCACATCTGCATCAATATGATGATCCGGTTTTTGAGTTCAATAAACAAATCATTGATGCTACCTATCAATATGCTGTTGCTTATAAACCCAATATTGCATTTTATGAGGCCTTAGGTTTAAAGGGATGGGAAAGTCTGCAAAAAACACTTGAGTATATTCCAAAAGAATGCTTTACCATAGCAGATGCCAAACGCGGAGATATTGGCAATACATCAGCCATGTATGCGCAGGCATTTTTTGAGCAAATGAATTTTGATGCCATTACGGTTGCGCCTTATATGGGAGAAGATTCAGTAAAACCATTTCTACAATTTAAAGATAAGTGGGTTATTGTGCTGGCGCATACTTCTAATCCGGGTAGTACCGATTTTCAAACCATGATTAATCAGTTGTCGGGGAATCAGCTTTATGAGGAAGTTATGTTAAAAGCTGCAAGTTGGGGTACTACCGATAACCTGATGTTTGTAGTAGGAGCAACCCGAGCAGATAAGCTGGCGGCTATTCGTACATTAATTCCAGATCACTTTTTTCTTGTACCGGGTGTTGGTGCACAGGGAGGCGATTTGCACGAAGTCTCGAAAGCAGGATTAAATAAAGAAGTTGGCCTGCTGGTCAATTCATCCCGCGCCATCATTTATGCATCAAAAGAAAAAGATTTTGCCTTGCAGGCTGCTAAAGCCGCTGAACAAGTACAGCAAGAGATGCAGCAGTACTTGCAGAAATATCTCTGATTTTCTATAACTTTCTGATATCCCATAATAGAATCAGCATGACAGAAGCCTTTCTGCATTATGTATGGCAATATCAGTACTTCGATAAAACTGATCTGAAATTAGTCAGCGGAGAACCCTTGAATATTCTTCAGCCCGGCATGATGAATACCAATGCAGGTCCTGATTTTGAGCAAGCACGCATTCGCATAGCAGAGGTTAATTGGGTGGGCAGTGTAGAGATTCATATCAACTCTGAAGGCTGGAATGAACATATGCACGAACATGATGCGGCTTACGAAAATGTAATTCTGCATGTGGTATGGGAAAACAAAAAACCCATATTCAGAAAAGATG
>DAOLDI010000587.1:0-1933 GCA_035327445.1 Cyclobacteriaceae bacterium
TTATAGCATTTAAGAAGCGTGAACCAAATGGTCCGATTTGTTCCTGATCTCCATCCAACTTAAGTATTTTGTTTTCGTTAGTTGCATAGTTTCCACCAATAGTTATAGATAGATTTGAATTACGGATTAGGTTGTAGTTCAATACCAATTCAAAACCTTTATTTTCAAGATCACCTATGTTTTTTAGCTGAGTTACAAAACCGCTGGTAGCAGGTACTGGTGTATTTAAAAGCAGATCACTGGTTTGTTTGTTATAGTAATCTATCTCACCAGTTAGTCTATCGTTGAATAATCCAAAATCAAATCCTATATCTAGTTGTGAAGTTTTTTCCCATCTTAAGTCGGGGTTTGGAATTTGAATAGGAGCAAGTCCAGCTACACCACCATAAGCTACACCACCGTATTGTGCGAGGTAGGTGTAATTGTCAATACCTGCATTTCCAGTAAGCCCATAACTAGCGCGTAGTTTTAAAAAGCTAATTGATTTACTATCGGCAAGGAAACCTTCTTCACTAAGTATCCATCCTGCAGATACAGCTGGGAAGTAACCGTATTTACTGTTAGGTCCAAATTTTGAAGAGCCATCCACACGCCCACTTAAACTTAACAAGTATTTATCCCTAAACTTGTAATTGGCCCTTAAAAATCCTGACACAAAACTTTCTTCAGTCAAGCTTGAGAAGGCAATTGTTGGTTCTGCTGCAGAAGTTAATTTTTGTAATTCCGGCAAAGGAAAGCCCTGACCTTCTGTACTTGTTACATCTGTAGATAATTCTTGAAATTCAAAACCACCTGTAACGCTTATTGCATGATGGTTAAATGATTTATCCCAAACAAGCATAGTTCTTACAGTATGATTGAATTGTTGTACCCATCTTGATTGCCCTAAGCCACCCAGGCCAAAGCCGGTATCACTAAATTCATTCCAATAGCGTTCATCGTTTTGTGTAAGCAGATCAAAGCCGTATTCACCAATTAATCTCAAGTCATCCCTTAACTTATATGTAGCGTTCGTGGATATTAAGTTTCTGTAAATTTTGGAAACGAAATTTGTGTTTTCCAAATCAAAAGTAGCCGGGTAATATGACATAGCCGGATTTGTATTGTTGTTATAAAGATTTCCCTGCTTATCTCTAACTGGGGTAATAGGAGCTTGTGCTACAAGTTGGAGAGGGGTGGAGAATAAATTATCTGCAGATACCCTATTATTAATAGTTTTTGATATGGCAATATTGGTCGCAAAACTTAGTCTATCACTTGCCTGATGATCCAGGTTAAGCCTTCCGGAAATTCGTTGAAATGAATTACCAATTAATATGCCATCCTGGTCTGTTAAACCCAGACTAAACATAAACTTTGTCTTATCGCTTCCGCCATTGGCAGCGAAATCAAATGATCTCAGGCTGGCTTTTTGATAGGCCTCTTCCTCCCAGTTTGTGTCGGTTTCAAGGGTTCTCCAATCTGTATCACCTGCGAGGTAGTCCATATAACCTTCCCAAAACTCAAGCCATGAGCCCGGGTAATCTAATGGGTTGTTTATTGGATCATATCCTTCCCTTAAATCATTGTTGTAAGCTGATTCGCGCATTAACTCTACATACTGTTCTGAATTTAGAAATTGTCTTCTTCTGGTAGGTGTGCTTGAACCAAATTGGAGATTAGCTGAGAAATTTGTTCTTCCTTCCTTTCCTCTATTGGTTGTGATTAATACAACCCCATTGGCTCCTCGTGAACCATAAAGTGCAGCAGCAGAGGCATCTTTAAGAATTTCAATAGACTGGATGTCATTCATATTCAAATCTGCCAGGGGGTTGGTGGCTGCTGTATTTACAGAGAGATTACTATTATTAATTATCATCCCATCCAATACATATAAAGGTTCATTACTTGCAGAAATGGAGGAAGAGCCTCTTATTCTTACGTTCATACCCTG
>DAOLDI010000588.1:0-1932 GCA_035327445.1 Cyclobacteriaceae bacterium
AGGTATTAAACATCCCGAAGTCTCGGGAGGGATTGGGTATTAGGCATACTGAGGATTAATGTCAGCATCCCGACCGCAAGCCTGTCCTGATAGAATCATCAGGGCGTCAGGATTGGGTAGTTAAAAGATAATTGCATTCATACTACTTAATATTGACTGGTACCCAGTACTCGGCACCATCAAAATAACTCAATCACAATCTCTAATTTTCCTTAAGTTTGAAGCTAATTTTTTGACCTGCGCATGTATAGATTCTTCAAGCTATTAGCAGTATTTCTTCTGTTCTTGCTGCTACTGCCTTTTTGCTTTATTGCACCCATCGATAGAAAAGACTTGAAGGAGCAACACTTCTATCAGCAAATGATGCAGCAATTTGATGAGGCGGAGTTCCAAAAATTTCCTTCAAGTACTTCTCTTAAAATCGGCTGGAGCAAGGTTAATATTATGACCAGTTACCCGATGCCGATGGCAGGTTACAATCGTGTGGGTAATTATGATTCTGTTCATGATTCCTTATACACACGCATCATGGCTATTGACAATGGAAATGTGATTACTTATTTAATCAATGCAGACTTGCTCATCTTTCCGCCAGATTTAAAAGCTGCTATCGAGAATGAACTTGAACTGCATGGTCGGACTTGCGAGTTGTTGTATTACGGAGCAACACATACACATCATGGTACGGGTGCCTGGGAAGATAATCACTTAGGCGAAATCATGATGGGCGATTATGATGCGAACTGGATAGCCTTTGCCAGTCAATCCATTTTGCGAGGACTTGATTTGGCCCGACATAATACATTGCCCGCAACATTAAATTTCTGGGATGCATTTGCAGGAGATTTTGTTAAGAACCGACTAACCGGAAATTATTTGGGTATGGATGATTACCTGCGAGGTATTGAAGTACTGCGTGCCGACAGCAGCAGGGCTTTGATGATAACGTATAGTGCGCATCCCACAAGTATCGACAGGCATCATAAAATTGTTTCTGCAGATTATCCCGCTCCATTAATCGATTATATGGAAAATGTTGATTATGATTTTGCCATGTTCATGGCCGGTGCAGTGGGTAGTCATAGCAAAGCCGGATTTTGCAAAAGTGATTTTGAATTGTGCGAGGAAGCAGGACAAGCTTTAGCAGGTAGAATCAAGCAAAGCATGGCCAGAAGTGATTTTGCTGACGAACTCGACATTCAATATATCAACTTACCTGTTATACATGGTCCATCACAAGCACGCATTTCCAAAAACCTGCGCATACGCGATTGGTTTTTCAAGTTCATGAATGGCGAACTCAAAGGTTATGTTAAAGTACTGGTGTTGGGTGATATTGTATTATTGGGAACATCTAATGATTTCTCAGGAGAGTTATTAGTGCGCAAACAAATTCCCGCATATGCCAATGCGCTCGGTAAGAAAATAATTGTTACCAGTTTTAATGGTGATTATACAGGCTACATCACCTACGATAACCACTATCATAATCACAAACCCAATGAAGTGAGTCTCATGAATTGGGTTGGGCCGTATTTTGGCAATTACTACACAGAGATTATCCTCAAATTACTGGATAAACTTGCGGAAGATTAATCGCGCTTTTTTAGTGTAGCCAGCATTTCTGTTATGGTTTGTTTGTCCAGCCAGTTCTTACCCATGGCAATGGCAAATACCTTTCTTGTGTTACTGATATTCTCAAGCGGATTTTCATCCAGCAAAACAAACTCGGCTACATTTCCGGTTTTAATAGTGCCGGCATCTTCACGATTCAGATAACGCGCAACATTGATCGTTCCACTTTGCAAGGCTTCAAATGGACTGAGCCCAGCCATCACCATGTATTCAAGTTCGCGGTGTGTAGCAAAACCAGGCACATTGAATATCTGTGGTGCATCTGAGCCGAGCAACAAGCCAACACCACTTTGCTGG
>DAOLDI010000589.1:0-1927 GCA_035327445.1 Cyclobacteriaceae bacterium
GAACATTTGCTTATTTGAACATGGCTGTTATGGATGCCGGTATTGCATGTTGGGACGCAAAATATTATTACCATTATCCAAGACCCATACAAACCATACCCGGATTTAAAACCATTTTAGGTACACCCAATTTTCCTGCATATACTTCGGGTCACAGCACTTTTTCAGGCGCAGCTGCCGATGTACTGGCTTACATTTTTCCGGCTGAGACCAGTTATGTAAGGGCATGGGCAGATGAAGCTGGCGAGTCAAGAATTTATGGTGGTATCCATTATCGTTTTGATGCTGAAGTTGGATTAGCACAAGGTAGAGCTGTTGCAGCTTATGCCATTGCAAGAGCGCAGGCAGATGGAGCTGATTAATTGAGTAAAATCAACTTTAATACACCAGTTTACATTTTTACTGTAAGCTGGTGTATTTTAGGTTGGCGAATTAAATTGCTTTGTTAATGGCTTAAGCTGCCCATGAGAGAAGTAACTTGACCTTATTTTTACTCGCTTACTTTTACATCAAAAGCGCCATTCACAATTTTTCCCTCAATCTTTACCTGCAACCAGATGCGGTAATCGCCTGCTTTAGGGAAGGCATAAGGAAAGCGCACCATGCTGTGCTCATCATGTTCTTCGCTATCAATTTCTACTGGTGTGTGTACCATATTGCCCATCAGCAAACTATCGCGGGTGCTTTCGGGCAGGGCATCTAACCAGGCAATCACATGATCAATGCTATCGGCAAAACTTCTGCCTTCGGGCATATTATTCCAACCTATTTTACCACTGTTAAATCTATCAATCAATACCTGCTGCGAAGCCATGGAATAATTACCAACCGGGTGCAGGTGTATATATACTGAGCCATCGTTGCGCATTACTACCGCATGGCCCATCATACCCAGGTAAGGTTCAAGTTTGGCGGGCTCGCCATCGGGAGTAGTCAGCGCGAAATTCAATGCATACAATTTTCTGGCTTTGAAAGGTTCTCCATCTGTTTCCCACACAGCGGTATAGCCATTGGGTAAAGTTGTTTTCATGCCGGGCTTGCCACAAATAATCAGGTCATCATCTAATAATAAAGGCTTATCGCTATTAATCGGATTACTGATGGTATAGGTATCATCTCGGTCAACGCCCGAACCCCATTTGGCAAAAACAACAGGGGTGCTGGTTTCAGGAATTTCCAGACTACTCACTATCGTTTCAGAAAATCCGCTGTAACGCGTTATGTCTGCAAACACATAATACTTTCCGGCAGGCAGGGGCGGAAGTTTACTTTCAAAAGTAACTGTGTCAATTCTTTTTGGATGCAGGTGTGCAAAAGCATCAAGCGTTCCTTCCCGAATTAAAAACATGTGCATGAGTTTGCCGTGATCAGGAATGATGTAAGAAATTTTTCTCAGGTATCTTCTGAAATTGATTTTATCATTATCGATATGAAGCTGAATGAATTGTCCGTTTTCATTTTGTACAAATTCAGCTTCTGCTTCAAAAGGTTGATACAACCTTTGGTTGTATCCGGCAGCCCAGCTATCCCACCAGGATTTACCGAGGTACAAAACCAAAATCATCACAAGACTGCCAATCACAACACCTGTAATTTTTCTTCTGCGCCAGTTACTGCCAGCTGCTTGTCCGGCCGGTAACAGTCCATCACTCATGGCAGATACTACAATGGTTACCATCAGTACCACCAGAAAAATTCCCAGTACAGCTAAAGCTATGCCAAGTTCGGGCTCCATTTTATTTTGTGCGGTGGCCATTGCCATTACTGGTATAATTACTTCGGCTGATTCTTCTGTATCTTCTACGCTAAGTGCAACACTTGATGTGCCTGCACCCATAAACCAAATTTCGCCTTCAAACCTGCCGGGTTCATCTGGCACTGCAAGCAATTCATCGGCACGCGGTGTGCCTGTCATTCCGGCTGTCCA
>DAOLDI010000590.1:0-1917 GCA_035327445.1 Cyclobacteriaceae bacterium
ACCTTTTGGGCGATGTATATCCGTTCCTGATACCACAATAGAAGAAGCGCGACCATGATAAGCCACCGGTAAATGTTTCCAGTTAGGAAGTAAAGCATTTTTAGGATCGCGAAACATAGAACCCACATTGCTTGCATGCTCTTCGCTGCTGTAAAAATCTGTATAGTTCGAAACCTTAACGGGCATCAGCATTTGCACTTCATCCATAGGCACCAGGGCAAGTTCACTGGCCGGATTATTTTGCAGTTCATCATTATCATGCCGCAATAATTCAGAAATGCGTTCTCGTACTGCAGAAGTTTTCTTGCGACCCAATGCAATAAAATCGTTAAGATAGGGTTGATTAAAAATTCCTGAGGGCAAACCCAAGCCGTCAAAAAAACCATGCTCATGCAAATACACCAGGTCAAGCACATACTTGCCTATGGCCACACCTGCTACTGCAGACAGGTAATTGGTTTTAAAAATGCCAAAAGGCAGATTTTGAATAGGAAAATCAGAACCGGCAGGCACTTCTACCCATGATTTTAATGCAGGATGGTTGGCGTTCATGATAAATTGAAATTGATGGCAAATTAATAAGATTTGCCCGAAGAAGTTTAATTAAAGGCATAAGGAACAAGAATGAAGTAATTTTGTTAGCATACTAATACCCAATGATACATTATGGAATTACTCAGCAGTCAAAAAATTAAAGAAGCCAAAACACAATATCCTGTTAATGAGCATATACGCAAACGCTGGAGCGCACGCGCCTTTAATTCAAAAGCCATTAGCCAGGAAAATATTGATACACTTTTTGAAGCTGCGTCATGGGCGGCCAGCAGCATGAATGAACAGCCCTGGATTTACATTTATGCAACAAGAGAGGATGAAGCAAGTTTCCAAAAAATGCTTGATTGTCTCTCAGCAGGAAATCAACCTTGGGCAAAAAATGCTCCGCTTCTGGTTCTAAGTCTGGCTAAAACAACTTTTGAAAGAAATGGCAACAGCAACAAACACGCCTGGTATGATACTGGCGCTGCCAATACCAATCTGATTTTACAAGCCACCGAAATGGATATTTATGCACACCAGATGGGTGGCTTTGATAAAGCAAAAACTATTGAAGCATTTAATTTGCCTGCTGATATTGAACCAGTGGTATTTATCGCCTTGGGTTATCTGGATGAAGCCGAAAAATTGCCGGAGCCTTTCAAAACACGTGAGCTGACTGAACGTAAACGCAAAGCGATTAAGGATTTTGTGTTCAGGAAAAAAATAATCTAAGCCATTACTTTATTCATAATTTAGATTTCCATTGCCCTCAGGGGCCAGGCGGGCCCCCTGTATACAAAATGGACTGTGTTTGATCCGCACATGCCCTTTCCAGGCCAAAAATAAAACAAGGCCCATTTTGTATACACTGAAAAATTAAGACCTAAATCCTGAATTGATTTTTAATTGCTCAACCGTATTATACACAATCGGGCAAATGCGATAATTGAACATGATGCTCTTAAATCTGAATTTAAATTCTGGTTGGTGCAGGTGCGGATAGTCTGCACAGGCTGATGGCCGATCGGCATAAATGCTGCATTTATTTTCTTTCAAAAAAATACAAGGCGTATGTTTTAAAAACTGTATACCGGTTTGAGGCTCAGTACCAACAAACTCATTTTTAAAATCTGCCAACAACATATTTCTTTTTGCTGCAAGCCATTCAATTTCATTTTCATGTAAACCCGGCTCAACACTTTTACAGCAGTTAGCGCATTGGGTGCAGTCTATCTGCCTGCTTACTTCATCAGCAATCTTGTGTACCTCTTTGTCTATGGTTGGGGATGGAATTGCATTAAGAAATTTTCGGAAGGATTTATTTGCCTCTATTTTCTCTGCAACCAAATCAGCTAAGGCAGATGGTGAATGAATTAAGTG
>DAOLDI010000591.1:0-1917 GCA_035327445.1 Cyclobacteriaceae bacterium
TTCAAGCTTACCTGAGGTATAATAATACTCCCATCGTCCTTCATTCTTATTGTTAAAGATATGCCCAACAACTTTCAGCTGACCCGTTTTATAAAACTCTCTGTACTCTCCGGTACCCTTGTTAAAAACGGTTTCACTTTTCTTTGTACCACCCGCAAAAAAACTCGTCCACAATCCTTCTTTTTGTCCGCCCAGGTAAGTGCCCCGCATGCTGAGTCCGCCCTCTTCAAAATAATACAACCATTCACCGCTTGGCTGATCATTCAGCCACAAACCTTCAGCCGCCAATCTGCCGGTTGTATAGTAAGATTTCCAAATACCCGTTTTCTTACCATCAACATAGCTGCCTTGCATTTGCAGCTTGCCTTGTGCTTCGTCATAATATTGCCAAAAGCCTGATTTTTTATTTGCAATCATGGGCCCCTCACCTTTCAACTTACCAGAGGGATAATACTCACGCTTGCTGCCTTCATCTGCTACATAATTGGCTTCTGCCTTAAGCTTCCCATTTTCATAATAGTACTTCCATGGTCCGCTGCGCAAGTTGGATGCATAATTACCGGTTTCGCGCAATTCACCACTTTCATAATATAGTTTCCAGATGCCTTCCCTATTTCTGTTGATGATCTCCCCCTCCATGCTCTTATTTCCATTTTCATAGAAATATTCCCATAAGCCAAAATTTGAACTATTTCTTAAGTTGCCGCGCATTTTCAATGCTCCGCTCTCATAAAAAAATTCCCACATGCCGGTGGTAACATTGTTAGAGAATTGTCCGCGCGATTCAACCTTTCCATTCAGATGGTAAGAAGTATAGGGGCCTTCTAAAATTTGTGAGCTGGCACTTCTTAAATAATACTGCTCTTTTACCTGCTGCTTTGCCTGATCATAATAGGTTGTTCTCTGCTCTTGTGCTTGCAAGACAAGCGCGCAGCAATAGGCCAGTGCAATATGTATGAGAAATATTTTCAATTTTATATTTCAAAAGAGCTTTTCATTTTTTAAACCTGCACTCTTAAGGTACCCCAATTTTGCTTTTCCTCTTTTGTCCATAATTCAGGATAAAACATAACAAACTGAAATCTGGGTGGTAAATATTTTTGCCAGTTGGTGCCACCAGTTGCTTTGATGTCTTCCGGATCTTTTTGCAGATACTTTACTGCCGACTTAAAATGCGATAGGCGCCAGGCTATATTGGCCTGGTAATCATACTCGCGCATTAAGGCTTTAATGGCTGGAGCTTCAGCAGTATCAGCAAATTTTTGTTTGAAAATCTGCCATAGGTTTAAGGCTTTATATTTTTTGGCATATGTGCGAAATGTTTCCATGTACTTCTGCTCAAATTGCCTTAAAGTTAAAGTCTTCTTCCCGGTAGCTAATTCTGTTGCGCCTTTCTTCCAGTACAAATGCTCAAGCAAGTCATCAACAGGTTTATGCTGCATGCTTTCGCGACTATCTTTATCCACAATATTGATCAGGTCACATGAGCTGATTTCTATGAGTCGATACTGAGCGGTTTGAAATCCGCTGGAAGGCAAGAGTGCCATGCGGAATTTCAAAAACTGTTGCGGCTCCATACCATCGACCATGATATCGAATGAATCTACCAGGTGTTTAAAGTAGCGAATTACACGTTGTAGTCTTGCTTTAAAAAAAGCTGCATCAATGGCTTCATTTTCTGTCATTTGCTCAATTTCCCAAAGTATCAGTCTGAAATACAGCTCTGTAATCTGATGGTAGGTAATGAAAATACGTTCATCCGGAAAACTGGTTTTTGGATTTTGCAGGCTCAGTAGTGTATCCAGGTGTATATAATCCCAATAGGTGAGGTAGTCTGAATATAGCAGGCCATCAAGGTAAGAAGCAAGGTCCTGCCCCATTACCTCGTATTTCTGCTCGAGTTTACTTATTTGCTCA
>DAOLDI010000592.1:0-1915 GCA_035327445.1 Cyclobacteriaceae bacterium
TAATTCAAATGCAATGTTAAATTTATGTTAACTCAATGTTAATAACAAAATTTTGGTTCATTCTGGCCCATATATACGGCCAAAACGGGCTTAAAGTCTAATTTAGCGGCTCAAATTAACACCCATATGACAAAATTCGGTACCAAAGCAGTACATGCCGGGGTAGAACCCGACCCCACTACCGGGGCTATCATGACGCCCATTTTCCAAACATCCACTTATGTGCAGGAATCTCCGGCCAAACACAAAGGCTATGCCTATGCACGTGGGGCTAATCCTACCCGCAATGCCCTTCAAAAAAGTATTGCGGCATTAGAAAACGGCAAGTTTGCAATTTGCTTCTCTTCAGGAATGGGTGCTACCGATGCGGTTATTAAACTGCTTAACCCCGGTGATGAAGTAATTACCAGCAATGATTTGTACGGAGGCACTTACCGCATGTTCAAACGCATTTATGAACGCTTCGGTATCAAATTTCATTTTATCAGTTTGCGCGATGCAAGCAAGATTGAGGAATATGCCAACGAAAAAACAAAACTGATTTGGGTGGAAACTCCAACCAATCCATTGATGAATATTGTTGACATAGCTGCTTGTTCAGGCATCGCAAAAAAATACAATGCTTTGCTTGCGGTTGACAATACTTTTGCTTCACCCTATTTACAAAATCCACTTAGCCTTGGCGCTGATATTGTGATGCACTCTGTTACTAAATATTTAGGTGGGCATAGTGACGTTATCATGGGTGCACTGGTAATGAATGATGAAAAGCTTCAGCAGGATTTGGCTTTCATTCAGAACTCATGTGGCGCTGTGCCTGGTCCGCAAGATGTATTTCTTGTTTTGCGAGGCATCAAGACCCTTCACCTGCGCATGGAAAGACATTGTTACAATGGAAGAAAAATTGCAGAATACCTGCATGCGCATGATAAAGTAGGTAAAGTGTATTGGCCTGGTTTACCTGAACATCCTAACCATGAGATTGCCAAAAAACAAATGAAAGATTTTGGTGGCATGCTTTCCTTTACACTGAAAGATGACAGCCTTGAGAAAGCCACCAAACTAATGGAAAGCCTTGATTTGTTTTCTTTGGCTGAATCATTAGGAGGTGTTGAGTCTTTGGTGAATCACCCTGCCAGCATGACCCATGCCAGCATTCCGCGCGAAGACAGGTTAAAAGGCGGGCTGGTAGATTCTTTAATCAGGTTGAGTGTAGGGATTGAAGATGTAGAAGACCTGATTGCTGATTTGGAGCAGGCTTTAAGTAAGGTATAAAACAGTCGATAAAACAGTTGTGCCACCAATGATTGGTGGCACAACTATTATTATAAAAAGTGGAGTCGCTGGGAATCGAACCCAGGTCCAGAGAAGGCAAATGTCGTATCTTCTACATGCTTAGTTGACTTTGTTTGTCGGGAAGAGCAAGGCAGGCAACAGCCAAACTATTCCTTAGTTACTAAATCTTAGCACTGCATCGTAACGCTGCAATGAGCAGCTCTGCATTACGACACCGCGTAACCAACACCCGCAGAACGGAGGGTATTGAGCGATGTGGCCGGTACCAATCTTATTGGTAAACCTTTAGCTCGTTATCCAACTATTAGTCGGATTAAGCAGCCATGGCGTAGTTAGTCTCGCCAAGTATGTTTCGGAACTATCTTTTGGGGCTCTCATTCCATGAGCCCGCATGCTTACATACGCACTTACATCATCCTGTCAAAACCGGACGACCCCATATTTTCAAAGAACAACTTCCAAAAATCAAATCCCAATGGATTTGTAAAAGGGAGACAAATATAGGTTTAAAATAGTTCTGTGTCTTGTGCCGAAATTTTCCAGATGCAGCTTCTTACTTCCATGCTCAAAAACTATCTTGCACGCCATGGAAAATTTTGTGGTATCGGCTCGTAAGTAC
>DAOLDI010000593.1:0-1915 GCA_035327445.1 Cyclobacteriaceae bacterium
GATAATTTTTTCAGACTCTTTATTGCAAGGTTATTGTTCCATTCAGGAATGGTATCAATCAGTTGTGCCATTGGAAATGTTTTACAAAATATACTAATGGCCATTTCGCCCTGCATTCTTCCAAGCCAGTCGCCAAGGCAATAATGTATACCACTGCCAAATGTAATATGACGTCCAAACTGTCTGTTAATGATAAATTCATCAGGTTGTTCAAAAATATCGGGGTCTCTGTTGGCTGCAGCAATTACTAGTGTCAAAGTATCCTCAGGTAATATTTTTTTATCGCCAATTATCATTTCTGTTGTGCTGATTCTGCCAAGCAATTGCACCGGGGGGTCATAACGCAATAGCTCTTCAATAATTTTTTTTCTCAATTCAGGTTGCAGCGAAAGTGATTGGTAGATTTCAGGATGTTTTAACAGATTAAAAATACCTGTGGCAATTAAGCTTGCCGTGGTTTCTTCACCAGCAATGAAAAGAAAAATACAAATAGATATTAGAGCCTCTTCGCTAAGCTGCAGGGTGTTTTGCCTATTAAGTTGAATGATTGAAGTAATTAAATCATTGCCCGGTTTTTTTTCTTTTTGCCTGATAACTTTCCTGAAAAAACTAATAAAGGCTTTTGCGGCTTCATTCATTTGTACTAAATCTTTGTGTGAAACGTACAAATCCAGCGCTTTAATCATGGCAATGCCATTGCTCTTCAAAAAATGGTAATCAGAAGCATCAATACCCAGTATTTTTGAGATGGTAAGAATGGGTAAGGCTTGGGCATAATCATCCACCAGGTTTATTTGTTGCTTGGCTTTAAAACTGCGGATAAGCTCATGAATATTATTTTCAATAATTTCCTCTACATCTTTATACTTCCAGGCCTGCCGCACAAATTGTTTAATTGCCTGGTGTTCGGGAGGATTTAGAAAGAGCACAAAATTGTTGATAGCCTGGTATATGGCGCTTAGGTCTTCATCTTTATTCTGAAAATATTCTACACCTTTTTTAATCCATTCTAATCGGTTGCCTACTTTGCAGGTAGGGTCTTTGAGAACACGGAGTACGTCTTCGTACTTAGTCAAAATCCATTCACCTGTTTGGGCTTTATATGCAGGCTCAGTCTCCCTTAACCTTTTGTACATTGGATAGGGGTTGCTGAAGTTGAGGGCTTCATAAGGTTGCCAAAGCAATTCGCGTGTACCTGTACTCATGATGTTTCATCTTCTTTTTTAACGGCCCAATATTCTGCCTCAGGTGAAGTAAGCGCAATGCGATGATCTTCCTTCATGTGGTTAAGCAAGCCGGGCCGTCTTGTACCTTGCAGTACTTTAACATCATAAATTTCTTCAACGCTGTTTTCATATTTAATGTAACCCACAATGCTTTTTGTAGGCAGGTGAAAGACTACAATTCCTGCAAATACAGATTTTTTGGAGATAGGCAGATCAGCAAATGTATTTGATGATTCACGAAGTTTTGATAAACCAATAAAGAGAAAATCGCCAAACCTATCCATACCTCTTACAAAACCATTCATTTCTTTAATTATTTCTGTTTTGCCATTAAGCATATTCACACGGGCAAGTTCGCCAGTTGCAGAAAGTAAGACATATAATTCATTGTTATACAACCTTGGTGAGTGTGGCATAGCTAAACCATCGGCAATTATTTGATTGCTTTCAATATCAATAATTATTCCTCCATTAATTTTATCTGTTCTCCAGCCTTTGGCTATGTCTGTCTTCCCAAGTGCAGTAACATATTTAGGTTTGTCGTCTTGCATGGCTACACCATTTAGGTGACATCTATCTTCAGGAACCAGGTCAGAAATAAAAGCTGGTTTCCAGCGGGGCCTGAAACTAAAATGTTCATCAATCGTGCATAAGCAAGAAAATCTGGTATTTACCGCCCATAGCTCATG
>DAOLDI010000594.1:0-1909 GCA_035327445.1 Cyclobacteriaceae bacterium
CAAGTGTTGGCGAAGATTGCATCACCTGTTCCAGTTGCGCGAATTGTTGGTAAAGCTTATTTACTTCCTCGTCTTCATGTATCAGCTTCTCAATTTTACGCGATTCATTGGCATCCAAATCATTTTGGATATAAGCAATGAGAAGCGCTTCCATATTTTCCCTATTCATATCAAATCTTTTCAAGTTCGAAATAAATTTCTCTCAACTTTTGTATGGCCCTGTGCACTTTTACTTTCACATTCGATACCGAAGTATCCAGCACTTCGGCTACCTCTTCATATTTCATGTGCTGAAACTTGGTCAATACCAGTAGCTCCCTGTCATCATCCTTGAGCAGCGCCAGCGATTTGTGCAGGATGGCTTCACGCTCCTCTTGCAAAAACTCATCTTTATCCTCTGCAGTATTTTCTATTTGTTCAAGAACCATGTGTGCTGACTTTTTTATTTTGGTTGACCTGTAATGATCTGCAAAAACATTTCTGGCCACCTGGTATATCCAGGATTGAAACCTCAGTTCAGAACGATAGCTGTGTCTGTAGCGCATCAACCTCAGAAAAACATTCTGGGTGAGATCTTCAGCCACTTCCCTGTCGGAACACATGCGGGCCAGGTAGTTAAATATCCTTTTATGGTACCTGTCAAAAAGCAGGGCCACTTTTTGCAGCTCTCCTGCCTTTACAGCGTCCATCAGGGACTCATCGCTCATCAGGCTTTTTATCAATTTTGCTTTTATTACCGTGTGCTGAACTAAAGGTTACAAGTTAGCTGAAAGATTTTTTAGGCGCAGTATATGTTTACCCCAGCACAGACTTACAGAGATTTCCATATATCCTCAAGAAATTCCATATAAACCTGCATTATTCTGATCAAATGATTAACTCATCGCAATTCAATACCGCATTGGTACCTTCATTAAAATTTTTGATTATGAAGCCTCAATATCTATTATTCCTATGTCTGCTTGCAATATCATGTAACAGTGCAGGACCTGATCATACCGATGCAATAGCTCTCCAATCGGTAAATGTAATTCCTATGGACGCTGAAAGAGTCTTAGAAAATCAGACAGTGATTATTCAGCACGGTAGAATCATTGCCATAGATGATGTTTCCAAAGTTAAAATTGGAACTGGAGCTACTGTTATTGATGCTAAAGGTAAATATCTGATTCCCGGTTTGGCAGAAATGCATGCGCACGTTCCGCCCATTGATGATATGGATCCTATGAAAGAAGTACTGAAGCTTTATCTCCTTAACGGCATCACTACTATCCGGGGAATGCTGGGCCATCCACAGCATATCGAGTTAAGAAGTAAAGTACAAAGTGGAGAAGTAATCGGCCCAAATTTTTACACTACCGGACCATCATTCAATGGCATCAGTGTGAAATCACCAGAGGCTGGTGCCGAAATGGTGAGAAATCAAAAAGCAGCGGGTTATGATTTTTTGAAATTACATCCCGGACTTAGTCGTGCAAAATTTGATTCAATTGCCAGTACCGCCAATGCATTAGGCATTCCCTATGTGGGCCATGTTTCATTTGGAGTTGGTGTTTGGAGAGCCATTACTGCGCCTTATTCTTCCATTGATCATCTCGATGGTTTTATTGAAGGCATGGTACCGGGTATTGAAGAAATGGTAGAACAAGAAGCCGGGCCATTTGGTGCCTTTGTTGCCAATCGGGTTGATGTAAGTCAGATTCCCAAACTCATGCAAGCGCTGCAAATGCAAAACGTTTGGGTTGTGCCTACGCAAAGTTTATTCGAAAGGGCATTTAATCCGAAGGCAGATGTTGAAAGCATCTTACAGGAAGAGGAAATGAAATACATGACCGAAAGTCAAATGAATGGATGGATAAACGCACGTAATAACTGGCTGAGTAATCCGGGCTTTGCCACTGCAGATACT
>DAOLDI010000595.1:0-1900 GCA_035327445.1 Cyclobacteriaceae bacterium
TAGTGCACTAATACAAATCTCCAATAACCACCTGCCGCTTGCAGGTTTGTCTCAAGGATTAGCGTATCAACCTCAGCTTCAACTAACTTAATGATTTTGTAGGTAACCGAGCTTTGAGGCACTTTAACCTCTTCGTTTGTAGTCACTTTTGGTAAGCCAACAAATGCACCTGTACCCTTAAGTATCAATTGTTCATTTTGTGTATTGTATTCAAACTCATGAATGCCATCGTTCCAGGCTGAGATATTTACACCGTCCACATTTACGAAGTTGGAGTTAACACTTTCTTTACAGCCAACACCAATTGCCTCACTCCATACGCCTCCTTCTGCCCAGAAATCGCCATTGGTTTTGTATTCATATTCTCCGTTAAGTTTGAAGATGTACTCATCATTCAGCAAGCAAGGTCTCAAGCCAAGTGCTTCCTGTAAACCAAGTGCATACCAGATCTGTGATCTGTCGCTTGGACCAACCTCAAAAGGATACCTTCCGGTTGATACATCGCGAATGAGTTTCCATGTTTTTGAATTTTCGCCTGTTAGTTTTTTCAGTTCTTTGTCAGGGTCAACAATCAAAATTTCCTCTTCTTTTACTGATTGGTCACCTGCGCCACCTGTTGCAGTAAGCCTTACAAGGTAAGTACCCTCACCAGGGAATGAGTGAATAGGATTTTCATCTGATGTAGCTGCACTTCCATCGCCAAAATCCCAGCTGTAAGACACTGCATGTTGTGAGAAGTTAAGGAATGCAACCTTACGGAAATCATTGGCATCAACTTCAAACTGGAAGCTGGCAATAGCCGGAAGAGGTGCTTCATCATCTCCGCATGAAGAAAAGCCAAGCAATGCAACTACCACTGCAGTTAGCCATTTTGTTTTGAATTGTTTTATCATGTTAATCTAGTTTAGTTTAAAATATTTATTGAAAAAGTGTTATATCAGGATAGGGGCTAAGTCCGCCAGCAGTTATATCAACTTCTCTTTGTGGTATAGGCAGAAATACTTCTTGCGGATTGAAGTTGACATGGCGCAAATCGCTGGGCTCCCATAGGTTTGCACTTGCACGACCAGATCTAACCAGGTCGAACCAACGGTCACCTTCACCGGCAAGCTCTGCGCGTCTTTCATACCATATCACCTGAAGTAATGTCCAGTTTTGATCGGCCATTAAATCTGCAGCAGTTCTGAAATTACCTGTGTTATCTCCAGGACCAACTGCACGCTCGCGCACTTGGTCAATAGCTTGCATGGCTTCGGCTTGTGAACCATTTCCTCTTACCAATGCTTCGGCATACATCAACAAAACATCTGCATACCTGATGTAAGGTTGATTCGCATCTTTCAATACATTGATCTCACCACCATTAGGTGTTGTGTATGCTTTAAAGTTGGCATACTTGCGCTGCCAGTATCCCTGGAAGTCGGCCGGGTTTTGTGCTGCTGCAATCACATTACAACCTCCAAGTGTTAACTCTGTTTGCGATATGATGGCCGCAGTTCTGCGATAAGTATCATCAGACAAGAAAGAGTTAAAGAGATTAGCTGTGGGCAATAAAAATCCCCAACCTTCGGCATACAACGGATGGTTTGAACACAAACCTCTGATGCCACAAAGCTGAACTATCATGTTGCCATTGATGAACTCAAAAGGTGTTCCCCAATCGGCAGGTACTTCATTGGTGTATTGTATTTCAAAAACTGATTCTGCAGTGTTGGCTGCACCAAAAGCAAATAATTGTCTGAAGTCATCAACCAGGCTATACTGATTAGAGGCGATTACATTGCCCAATTGTTCTGCTGCTTTATTGAATAATGCAACATCATCATTGCGCAAATCGGCCCAGTAGAGGTAAGCTTTACCTAATAAAGCTTGTGCTGCGCCTTTGGTTACTCTTCCGGTG
>DAOLDI010000596.1:0-1899 GCA_035327445.1 Cyclobacteriaceae bacterium
AGACCTCTATGGCAATAAATGGGACTTAATAGAACCAAAATAAAATTGTGTATAACCATATTTAGCCTTACATTTCCTCTGATTTATTTGGCTAAATCTAATCGCCATGAGAGAAGAGATCCTGAATAACTTAAACAATCCCAAAGAACTTGAAAAGTTATATCGCAGCAGCAAAAACGAATTCAGCAAAAGCTTTCATCAGCTTTATCCTGAAATAAAAGAAAATACAGCTGCGCAAATCTGGCACGAGCGGCTGAGCTTCGAAAATGAAGCCATATCATGGGGCTCGCATAAAGAATTAATTTTTGTACTTGCCGCGGCCTTAATAGCAGGATTCATTGCCAAAATTCCTGACTTCTTTAACATTGAAGAAGAATATTATTATAGCAGACATATCGGATTTATTTTTCTGCCGCTGCTGGCTGTATGGTTTGCCTGGAAAGAACACCTGAAACAAAAACAAGTCATCATCATTGGCGCTTCCTTTATTATTTCAGCCCTGTACATTAACCTGCTGCCCGATAACAACAAGAGTGACAGTATAATAATGGCTTGCATACATTTGCCTTTATTCCTTTGGTCGGTTACAGGCTTTGCATTTGTTGGCAATGATTTGCACAATAACACAAAACGCTTAGACTACTTAAGATACAATGGCGATATGGTTGTGCTTACCGCACTGATATTTTTAGCAGGCGGCATTTTATCTTTCATTACTGTAGGCCTCTTTTCAATCATTGAAATCAATATTCAGGAATTCTACTTCAGATATATTGCGGTTTGGGGCGCATCAGCTGCGCCTGTTGTGGCTACTTACCTGGTACAAATAAATCCGCAACTGGTAAATAAAGTATCACCGGTAATAGCAAAAGTATTTACGCCATTAGTATTCATCATGCTGGTAATTTATATGCTGGCATTAATAGGCTCAGGAAAAGATCCTTACAACGACAGAGAATTTCTTTTCTTCTTCAACATGTTGTTGATTGGCGTAATGGCGCTTATCTTTTTTTCAATTGCTGAGATCACCAAAAACAAAGCAAGTAAATTCGGTATGTTGCTCTTGTTAGGTTTAGCTGTTGTTACCATCATCATCAATGGCATTGCATTATCTGCCATACTCTTCAGAATATCTTCTATGGGCATTACCCCTAACCGATTTGTAATTACAGGAGGAAATACCTTGATCTTGATCAACTTATTCATGATTACCTACGGCCTTTTCAAAGCCTTGAAGAATCAGCATGAAATTACGCGGGTAGAAAAAAGTATCGCGGTTTATCTGCCCGTGTATGTTTTGTGGACGATGATCGTAAGTTTTATAATTCCATTGCTCTTTGGTTTTAAATAAGTGCAGAGAAAAATACTTGTTGTACTATCTATTGCAGCACACACCACATTGATTGAAAATTTATGGCAGGCAGAGCAGGCGCATTATTCATTTGTTCTGATTGCAAAGACCGGATGCAGTTTATTAAACACATAATGAATTGAAGTTGCTGCCGAATTTTAACCTAAACCCAATACGTCTATTTCTCATTGACAGCCTTGGCGCCTTGCTTACTGCCTTCTTTTTGTTCGTTATCTTAAGAACCTGCAACGAATACTTTGGCATGCCTGAACCCATATTGGTTTGTCTTGCTGCAATAGCTATGGTGTTTTGCCTTTATTCATTAAGCTGCTTCCTGCTTTTAAAGAGTAACTGGCAAGTATATTTGAGAATAATCAGCATCGCGAACTTACTATACTGCTGCTTGACATTAACTCTTGTGTTTTATTACCTTCAGGAGCTAACATTTTTAGGCATTGCTTACTTCTTCATTGAGATTCTACTGGTTTGCGTTTTGGTTTATGTTGAGCTAAGAACTATAAGTCAGCATAAGAACTTTCTGAATGCAT
>DAOLDI010000597.1:0-1898 GCA_035327445.1 Cyclobacteriaceae bacterium
CGAGTCTTTCTCCTCCTTCTATGTTTTTATCGGTATTAATCTGAACCAACATATGTATTATGATTTAAGTTGTAAAATGTTAGGCAGCCAAAATAATAGAATTTTGTGTGAAGCAGATTCCGCTTAAAAATTATTTCTATCCAATTCCCAAAATGCTGAAAAAAGTCTCATTTATAAAGCGGCCCAGCGCGAGGGGGTAATCCAAAAGCGGATATTGAAGAATTCCCGCACAAATATTAGCTATCGAAATAATTGACCCGAAATAAAGTACCCTCAGCAAATTCTTATTTACCGGCATACATCTATTGGGCTGTTCAGCATGATAGATGATAGGAACTTTAGACCCTGCTTTATAAAAACCAAATGGAAGACCTAGCCTGAATGTTGCCTGTTGTGTTACTCCTCTATGATCCGTAAAAGTGATCTGTGTGTAGTTTGTGGGCGAGGTATTTGCACGCACTGTCACTTTATTATCCGTAACCGTTGCTTCCGTTCTGATTCCATTTCGTAATCTCCAAATCATGATACCCACAATGAAAACAGGTAATCCGATGATGAGTCCAAAAAGTACTTCTGCTAATAACATGTTTTAAAAAATTTCAATTCATATTACTTATCCAATCTCTGATGAGTTTTACGCCCTCCTCATGAAGTACTTTTCTGCCAAGTTCAGGCATCATTACCCCGGGGTCTGTTGAATTAATCCGATAATACAAAATTGATTCATCAGGTTTACCAGGCACAATGCTGTATTTCAATCCGCCAGAACCCCGGCCTGCAGCAACAGGTGGCTTACCAATACCTAATTCAAAATTATTTTGTGTGCCAGCCAGTAAATGCAAACCACTTGTTTTAGCAGGACCATCATTACGATGGCAGTGTGCACAGTTTACTTCCAGCCAGGCACGAGCTCGTAAATCTAATGATGCAGATGTATCTTCATAATCAGCAAGTTGTGGTACATGATAAATATCAGGCAGGTTCTTTAAATAACCGAGTGAAGCCAATCTTGTTAATTGATTTTCTTTTTGCCCTTTCATTATACCATTAAGCTGTCGTGCCGTAGGGCCAATCAAAACGATTTTGTCGCTTCTTTCATGGCAGCCTTTGCATTGATTCATATTAGGCACTGAGTATAAAATATTTCTTGGCTTGCCATCAGTATGAACCCAACTTACTTCCACGTTTTCTCCGGCAACATCGAGGTGAGCATCTGTTTGTGCTTCGTTCCAAACATAGGGCAATGCTTTCCAGTTAGCATTTTCTAATATGAGTAAGCGGGTTTCAATGATGCGAATATTTTCTTCAGGCTTTCGGAAGTCTGCGGGGTAATAAAAATTTTTGATAACAATAGTGCCCTCCGGAAAATCAAAAACATCATCAGGATGATACCTGGCAGATGTGCCCTCTGGAAATTTGATGAAGCGCTTCTTGTAAGCATAGTCACTGAACAGGGCCGAATTCAACTCGTATTCGATGACATCTTTTTCTGGCTCAAGATTTTTTAAATCTCCTTTGAACAAATTATAATCAGAAAGTTTCTGATGCCCTAATGATGCATAATCGGCCGATAATGAAATTTCTTCCACAACAATATTGACTTTTTCTGGCTGTTTGCAAGCATTTAAAATTGATATTGAAAGACCAATTAATAAAATATATCTGCTCATCACTACAACTTAATCACACTTGAACTTAGCAACATCTTTTGATAATCCCTTAAAATCATTTCCTGCATCCAAATTCATAAAAGTAATTTTACCGTTATCACCAATACAAATATTTCTTTCTGCTCTTTCAGGGTCTTCAATACCATCAAACACTATATCAGGAGGGTTCATAAAAGACTTCATCATCAATAATGCTCCTATTTCATTTTTAAGACTTGGAAACCAATG
>DAOLDI010000598.1:0-1892 GCA_035327445.1 Cyclobacteriaceae bacterium
TTTAAGCCGCTCATTGTTTATGATAAAAACAATCCCTTTTCTCAATACGCTTCATTTTATTATGCACTTTCTGCCTACCAACAATCTTACCAGTCAGTAGCAAAAGACATGCTGCTGCAAATCAAACAGCTTTATCCCGAATGGGAAAAAATGGACGAGGTAAACCTATGGTTAGCCAGAATTCATTTTGATAATCAGGAGTATTATCGCGCCATGGCTTTGCTCAATGGTATTGCTTATGCCGGTATGCAAAAAGATATCAGCGATTTAAAATACCATTACTTTCAAAAAGAAAAATCTGTAGCTGCGCTTGAAATGCTCTACAAAGAATTTCCTGATGAACCGGGAATAGGAAGATCATATGCAAAAGCAATAATCAATCAGCCATTGGCAGAGCAAAATCAGGAATTATTAAATGAACTGATTACAAAATTCAAATTACCCAAAGATGAGTTTGCAGTTAATGTAATTCCTCGTTCAGTTAAAAAAGACAAGTATACCGTTGCGGTACTTTTTCCTTTTGCCGTTAATAATCTTCAGCCTAATCTTTCAAGAAAGCCAAACCAGTTTGTGCTTGATTTGTATGATGGCATTGTGCTGGCAGTTGATACCCTGCGCAAGCAAGGTATTGAAATAGAACTTTTGGTTTTTGATACTGAGCGAAGCGCTAAAATAACAGAGCAGATACTCCAGAATCCGCAGTTGAAAAAAGTTGATTTGATTGTTGGTCCGCTCTACCGCGATCCTATCAGGTTGGTAACAGAGTTTGCCGCCAAACATAAAATCAATGTAGTTAATCCAATTTCCAGCGACAGGGAGATAGTGGATCAGAATCCTTTCTCATTTTTATTTAACCCTGCATTTGAAACCATGGGCGCAAAATCTGCTGAGCACATGAGCCGGATTGTTCACAGAAGAAAAGCTGGAATGATCATTTCAGGAGATCAGAAGAAAGACACAGTACTTGCTTCAAGTTTCAAAAAAATTGCAATTGAACAGGGACTTGAAGTGGTAGCTGATTTACGCTTTAGCCGCGAAAGTTCACAGCGTATTACAGATATGCTGGCTACGCCAACAGAATTGGATGATAAAAAACGTGCAGTTGATTTTACCCTGAAGCGCGACAGCCTGGGTTGGATATTTGTGACTACGGATGATCCGCTGATTTATATGAAAGTCATCAGCAGCATAGAAGCACGTGGAGATTCCATAAAAGTTATCGGATCAGAGAACTGGTTAGAATCTGCTACCATTGATTTTACCTCCTTCGAAAGGCTTGGTATCAGTTTATATGCACCCACTTATTATAATTTCAAATCATACACTTACAAGCGGTTTCTTTTCAGCTTCATAAACCGTTATGGCAGGCAGCCCAGCAACCATGCCCGAATGGGTTATGAGTTGATGATGAACTATGGTACTTTGTTGCATCAGCACGGCAATTATTTTCAGCACGCATTGCAAGGTGGTGCTGCTTTGCCAGGCGTAATTTTTTCTGGTCTGAATTATGGTCAAAGCAGAGATAATATGCTTGTGCCTATTGTGCGTTTTAATGCAGGTGAACTGCAGGTGCTCTCTAAGTAAATCTTTCACTTAATTCTTAATTGAAATTCATGACTAAGATCATGAAAATTCAGGCTATTGTGTGACTGGCCTCACGTACTTTATTAAGTATGCTGCTGACATTTATTGTGAAATTCAAACAACACAATTATGGCAAAGACAGTAATCATTGGGGGTAATTTCGCAGGATTTACGGCTGCCCTCGAGCTCAAGCGCAAAGGAGGTAAAGATCAGCAAGTAGTAGTGATAGATCGTAACGAAGATTTCTTGTTTATTCCTTCCTTGATATGGGTTCCATTTGGCAGGAGAGAAGTGAAAGACATCTCTAT
>DAOLDI010000599.1:0-1891 GCA_035327445.1 Cyclobacteriaceae bacterium
GCCTTCTAGGGTAACACCCCTTACACCAGAGGCCATACGGCCCATGGGCCTTACATCTGCTTCATTAAAGCGTACTGCCTTGCCTTCACTCTTAGCTATTACAATTTCATTTCTGCCATTGGTTAAGGCCGCCACTAATAACTTATCTCCATCTTTGATGGTGATGGCGTTGATACCATTGGCGCGCGGACGGCTGTAAGCCTCTAAAGTAGTTTTCTTGATGGTTCCTTGCTCGGTGCAGAGAATAACAAAGTTGTTATTGATAAAATCAGGATCTGCCAGATGCTTCACATTGAGGAACGCCCTCACCGTGTCGCCTGGTTCTATATTAATCAGGTTTTGAATAGCTCTTCCCTTTGAGGTTTTACTGCCCTCTGGAATCTCATAAACCTTTTTCCAGTAAGCTTTCCCAAACTCTGTGAATATCAGTAAGTAATGGTGGTTTTGTGCAACAAACAGATGTTCTGTAAAATCATCTTCTTTGGTACTTACTCCCTTAGCGCCAACGCCCCCTCTTCCTTGTGTTCGGTACTCAGACAAAGATGTACGCTTCACATAACCTTGCTTTGAAATGGTAATCACCATTTCTTCGTTCGGCACCATGTCTTCCATGGTAATTTCATCATCGCGATGTATAATTTCTGTTCTGCGGGCATCACCATAGCGCTCTTTCATCTCCCTGAGCTCATCTTTGATGATACCCATGCGCAATCCTTCATCAGCCAGTATCTGCTTCAGGCGCTCGATGGTGGCCATTACATCGGCATATTCCTGCTGTATTTTGTCGCGTTCCAGACCCGTAAGTCTTTGCAAACGCATATCAAGAATGGCACGGGCCTGTATTTCACTTAATTTGAAACGTTCAATCAAGCCATTTCTGGCTGTTTCAGGATCTTTGGAGGCTTTGATCAGCTCAATTACTTCGTCAATATTATCTAATGCAATGAGGTAGCCCTCTAAAATATGTGCACGTTTTTCAGCCTCATTTAAATCATATTGGGTTCTGCGTATCACAACCTCATGGCGATGATCAACAAAATGCCTGATGAGATCTATGAGGTTAAGGGTCTGTGGCCTGCCCTTTACCAATGCTACATTATTAACTCCGAAGGATGACTGTAAAGAGGGGTATTTGAAGAGGTTATTGAGTACTACATTAGCAATCGCATCTTTCTTCAAATCGTATACGATGCGCATACCATCGCGATCTGATTCATCGCGTATATCGCTGATACCTTCTATTTTCTTTTCATTTACCAGCGCTGCAGTCTTTTCAATCATCAGCGCTTTGTTCACCATGTAAGGAATCTCCGTTACAATTATCTGCTCACGACCATTGGCAGTAGTTTCAATTTCAGCTTTGGCGCGCATCACCACACGGCCACGACCGTAATAGAAGGCTTCTTTTACACCCTGGTATCCATAAATTAATCCACCAGTAGGAAAGTCTGGCGCAACAATATGCGTCATCAGCTCTTCTATGGTAATTTCATTGTTATCTATATAGGCGATAATACCATCTACCACTTCAGACAAATTGTGCGGTGGCATATTGGTGGCCATACCTACTGCAATACCTGAAGAACCATTGATGAGCAGGTTCGGAATTTTGGCCGGTAATACGGTAGGTTCTGTAAGTGAATCATCGAAATTCGGCTGAAAGTCGACCGTTTCTTTGTTGATATCTGCAAGTAATTCTTCAGCAATGCGCCTTAACCTGGCTTCCGTATATCGCATGGCTGCCGGTGAGTCTCCATCAACTGAGCCAAAATTTCCTTGTCCGTCTACCAGGGTATAACGCAATGACCAATCCTGGGCCATGCGCACCATGGTGTCATAAACCGAGGCATCGCCATGCGGGTGGTACTTACCTAAAACCTCCCCTACAATT
>DAOLDI010000600.1:0-1872 GCA_035327445.1 Cyclobacteriaceae bacterium
CCTTGTAATTACTTATGGCATTTTTGCCGGAGCCATTACACTCATTCGCGAAATCATCAAAGACATGGAAGATTTACAAGGCGATAATATTTTTGGAAGGAAGACTTTACCTATAATTTGGGGAATCAGAAAAACAAAAGGTTTTGTTTACACACTCATGTTTTTATTTGCCTTTGTGGTAATCATGCTCAACTACTGGTATGTAAATGTTTCCTGGTTGTACTTTTTCTTTTTTCTCTACATACCATCAGCCTGGCTTTTATATCAACTGCACCGGGCAGATACCAAACTTCAGTACCATCATTTAAGTCAACTCTGTAAAGTAATTATGCTGATGGGCATTATCAGCATGATGGTGATATAATAAGAAATGAGTGAATTCAATGTAACCATATTAGCCAGTGGCAGCGGAACAAATGCAGAAGAGATTATGCATTATTTTCTGGGGCATGAGCATATTCAGGTAGTTGGTTTATTTTCAAATAAGCCTGATGCCTATGCACTGATTCGTGCAGAAAAATTTAAAATACCCACTAAAGTTTTTTCAAAAGCGCAATGGCAGGACGGAACTGTATTAAGCTGGCTGAAAGAAAATAGAACTACTCATATTGTTTTGGCGGGTTTTCTCTGGTTGGTACCACAACATGTCATCGAAGCTTTTGATAACCGCATAATTAATATTCACCCGGCATTGCTGCCTAAATTTGGAGGCAAGGGCATGTATGGAGGCAAAGTGCATGAGGCAGTTAAAGCGGCAGGTGAAAAAGAAACAGGTATTAGCATTCACCTGGTAAATGAAAAATACGATGAGGGTGAAATGCTTTTTCAGGCGAAGTGTTCAGTAGAAATAAATGACACAGCAGAAGATATCGCCAAAAAAATTCATCAACTTGAATACGCGCATTACCCCAAAGTAATTGAGCAATGGATTTTAGGAGAACGAGTATCTGGTTAACTGAAGATTTTTCCCTTAAGACTGTTTAACAGTATGAGAAAACGTCATTGCGAGGAACTTGGGCTGGGAAAGGGGTAGATGTGACGAAGCAATCTTTTAATGTAGCTGGTTTTGTTTCCAAACAGATTGCTTCGCTCCTCATTACATTTCAGAATAATTAATGACTTCAGATTCGCTTGCAATGACGCAATTTTTTTAAGCAATACTAAGATTATTGCTCACCAATCCACTCAAAATCTTCAGACTTGGGAAAGCCAGCAAAAATTTCCTGAACGAATGCTGGAGGCAGCATGAGTTTTCTTTTTTCAATATCCATCCAGGCACCATCTATACTAAGTTTCGCGGCAACAGTTCCATCTTCTTTGTAAAAATTATGCCGCAGACTCCAGCGGGAGAAATCGTGTTTGGCTTTTACCAGTTCAATATCAAGTGTGATTTTATCTTCCAGTTTAATTTCTCTCCTGAACACACATTCTTCTCTGAAAAGTATCGGGCCTATTTTCAGTTCTTCCAATTTGGTGGTGCTAAGTCCGCGACTGCTCAAGAATTCCATACGCGCCATTGCACCATAATCGTAATATACAGAATGACGTAAATGCCTGTTCTGGTCTATATCTGCCCAACGTATTTGTATTTGCATAGTAAATCAGGGCGTATTAATCTCATTAAATGGCTTAGCGCCATCATGGTCTGTCCAGCTCATCGGATAATTCTTATCCACAAACTCCAATGCCTGGTCTGTTAAATGCAAAGGTTTGAAAGTATCAATCATCACAGCAAGTTCATGAGTTTCTTTGGCGCCAATACTTTTTTCAACTGTGCCGGGGTGCGGACCATGAGGTAAACCACCCGGATGCAAAGTGAAACTTCCGCGTTCTATGCCTCTTCTGCTCATGAAGTTTCCTTCAGCATAATAC
>DAOLDI010000601.1:0-1863 GCA_035327445.1 Cyclobacteriaceae bacterium
GTCCAATATCCTGCGGTACAACGTTAATCTTTCCAATGCTCTCGTCAAACTCAGTCTTCATGGTGGCGTTGAATGATTTATCTTTGGCACGCAAACCATGATAGGCTAATCGTAAATACTCATCGGCCAGGGCATTGATATCTGTAGATTCTTTCACACCACTGCTGCTGCGGCTGTGTTGCAGCATGCCTTTTACGATAGCATCGGCCCGTTTGCCGTGATGAAGAATCTTCTCTTGATTTTCTTTGATATCTTTTGCCAATGCTTTTACTTCTGTTGTGTTTCCTTTATCAACTTCTTGTTCAAGTTCTTCAGCCAACTCCTTATTCACTTCTGAAAAATTATTGACGAAGTTCAGCGGGTTTTGAATTTCATGGGCAATGCCTGCGGTGAGTTCTCCAAGGGAGGCCATCTTTTCAGATTGAATGAGTTGGGCTTGTGCTGATTTTAATTCTTCCAGCGATTTGGTAAGTGCAGCGTTAGCTTCTTCTATGGCTTTTCGCTTTTGCTCCAGTTCATCAATGGTCTCTTCTAACAGGATGGCAGTAGTCCGTTTTACTTTTTCAGTTCGGTCAAGCTTAAAGGCTGTTATTTCCAATTCCTTCTCAGCATCCTTCAGCGATTTTAAAATTATACTCTTCTGCTCAGCTGACAAATTTTGATCCTGCTGAATAAGGGTTTCAATACTTTGAAGATGTTTGTTCATTTATTTCTCCTTTAAGGCAACACAACAGGTGGTAAGGTTATGCATTTCCAGATTTCCACCAGCCATTCTGCCAAGCTCAGCATTAGAGAACATACCTACCATGGGTACATTCCAAATTTGTTTAATGCCTTCTATTTCCGAATTCATCATTGGACCGAAAGAAAGTATCCTTCCAGCGCAACTGAATACAACAAGGGCATCCGCTTCAGGCATCTCGGTTTCTTTGAGATGCTGAACGCCTTTGATTACCTTTTCCATTACATCCCAGTCGGGTGGTAAGGAAAAGCGAATTTTTGAGCCTTGAGGCACAGCACCACTGGTATAAAAGGAATGGTCAGTCCAGTCCACTACCAAACCAGGGCGCATGACGGGGTCTCCCTTTTCTCGTTGCAGTTGCAAAGGAAAATTGGCTGCCAAGTCCATGAGCATATCCTTATTATCAGGCTGAATGTTTTCAAGTCCTCCATATTTTGTGGTGATATCCAGTGCCGGCACATTATCTATGGTAAATACATGGTTCCCTTCACTTTTGGTCACCGTTTTTTCAGTTCCAACTGCTTTCCATCCGCATGTAGCAATTCCTTTAACAGCAACTTTTCCCTCATCTAACACTATACATACCAAGCCATTATTACTTGCTTTCGTGTTGGTAAAAACAAATGTTTCCGCAAAAGCATAGTTGTCTCCGGCACCTCCTCCAAACGCATTAACATCTTTACCAATTACCTCTTCAAAGCCTCGCAAAATTTCTTCTCCATCTGCTGCAGGATGACTGGTGCCTATAATAAAAGCAGGTGTATTAAACCTGGCTCTTGCCTTAGTAGCAATTTGCATGGCTACTTCTTTAAAGTTCTTGGTTGGATACTCTTCAAGATATACCTGAAAATAATCTTTGTTGATGTCCATCAAAAGTGCTACTACCGACCCCTTTTCAGTTTCTTCATCAATAAATTCGCCATTGGTGGTGACACCAAATACTGCCATACCATGCTCATCTAACAAACGACTAATCTCCATTCTGTCCTGATTGATGGATGCGAATACGATGGCTAGAGTAGGCTTGAAATCTTCGGAAATAGAATCAGTCAATGCTGATTTTAGCTCTGCAATAGACTTTCCTTTGATCGATTTTGCTTTCATATTTTCACTATTTGTGG
>DAOLDI010000602.1:0-1844 GCA_035327445.1 Cyclobacteriaceae bacterium
CGATATGAATAAACGTGCGGGTTTGTTCACCATTGCCATGAATGGTTATGCGCTTTTCAAAATTCGCTTCAAAAACAAACTTGTTGATTACCGCATCAAAACGCATGCTGGGGCTATAACCATAAACATTACCACAGCGCAGCACATAAACAGATTTCTTTGTGTTTAATCGGTTAACGTGCTCTTCTGCCCGCAACTTTGAAATAGCATAGAAAGTTTTTGGCCGAGCTTGTACTGTTTCATCAACAGCATCTTTAGATGAACCATATACGCCTGAAGAACTGGTGTAAATAATTTTTTTTACATCTGTGTTTTCAATGGCATACATGAGTTCTGCTGTACCCCAGTGGTTTACTTGTTCGTATAAATGAGCATCATCATTTGCAAAAGGTGTTGTTACTTTGGCTGCAAGGTGATACACCACGTCAACACCAGCAATTGCTTTCTTTAATGACCGGGAGTCGAGCAATTCAGCTTTGATAAATTTAATCTTCTCAGCCCCTTGCATTTTATTGCCGAGGAAAAAATTAAAGTTATTCCTGCTCAGGTTGTCATAAACACGCACTTCTTGCACATTTTCATCTGCAATCAGTAAGTCGACAAGTTCAGTACCTATATAACCGGTGCCACCGGTAACCAAAATCTTCATCTCACAAATTGTTTAGCGCCTAATGTGGTATGCAAACCACACTCATTTTTATTTAATCCGTACCAGCGTGCTTCACGTTCCATCATATCTGCATCTATTTTCCTGGTACAAGGTTCACAGCCAATACTCATGTAGCCCTTATTTTCAAGCGGATGTTTCGGCAGCCTAAATTCTCTCTGGTATTCATATACCATTTTACTTGTCCAGTTCAACATAGGATGATACCTTAATACGCCATGAGGTGCCGGCTGCTCCTCTTGCATGGCAGCGCGCGTTGCACTTTGATCGGCCCTTACCCCGTTAATCCAGATATCAAAACTTCGCATCACTGCATCCAGGGGTTGCACTTTATTAATATGACAGCAATGGTCAGGATCTGAAGCAAAAAGTAAACGGCCTTCAGCATCTCTTTGCATGTACTTGGGAATATCAGAACCAAGGTCGATAACATTCAAACCAAATTGCTCCGCAACCTGGTCTCTAAAAGCCAGCGTTTCAGGAAAGTGAAAGCCGGTATTGATAAAGTATATAGGTATGGTATTATCAATTCTGCTCAAAATGTGTAACAATACAAGACTATGAGATTGAAAGGAAGATGTGCTAAACATCTGCTTATGGCCAGCTTTATAAGCCAATAGCTTATATTCAATTTGACTGATTATTTTATCCATCTCAATCGATTGAAATTAAAGTTTTTGTTTTCATTTTTTTTGGGCACAATATTTAATCAAAATTTTAGCAATTCTAATGTTTATGCACATATTGTAAAATGTCTTTTTCTGAATATTTACATCATAGTAATTTTTAATTTTAGCAAATGAATCCAAGCCTCTCTCCATTTGCCTCCAGTTATTCGCCCAATATACCTGAGTTACTTCATAAGCTTAATATATCATTGGCAATAAGTACCTATCAAGCGGGTAAAGTGGTGTTGCTTTCTGCATTTGATCAGCTCAAACTTATTCAACTCCCACGCAATTTTGATAAGCCTATGGGTATTGCCATAAAAGGAAAGCAAATGGCCATTGCAACAAGAAATGAAGCTGTAATTCTGGCCAATTCTCCGAAAATGGCCCCCAATTATCCTAAACAACCTAAGACTTATGATGCCCTATACCTGCCCAGATGTGTTTATTTCACTGGTGAAGTGGATATTCATGACATCTTTTGGGCTAAACATGAGCTATGGGCGGTA
>DAOLDI010000603.1:0-1843 GCA_035327445.1 Cyclobacteriaceae bacterium
AATTTCCTGTATTTTCTTGCGTGGTCATTCGTTTTCTACCTGGGCTCTACCATTTTTAGTGTTCCCTATGTTGCCTTAGGTTATGAGTTAAGCAATGATTTTCATGAGCGCACAGAAATCATGGCTGTGGCACAATGGATTGGTCAATGGGCATGGGTAATCGCTCCCTGGTTTTGGGTAATTATTTATAATAAAGACTGGTTTGAGTCTGCCGAAATAGCAACACGTCAGCTTGCTTATGGAGTTGGTTTTGTATTTACCATTTTTGCTTTGGTTCCGGCCCTGTTTTTAAAAGGTAAATCCACCTTACACGAAGACTATGCTCCGCTAACTTTCAGCAAAATTGGGGCAAGTCTGAAAGAAATTCTAAAAGGATTTAAGGAAGCCTTCTCTTCGGTGCCTTTCAGAAAATTGTGTATCGCAACCTTTTTGATCTTCAATGCATTTAACACCATTGCTGCATTTTCATTTTTCATCATCGTTTATCATTTATTTGACGGTGATGCCGGAGCTGCCGGAGTTTGGCCTACCCTGTTTGGCAGTATTGGCGCCTTAGTTACAACTTTTATTGTAATACCCATTGTTACCAAAATCTCTAAACATATTGGTAAGAAAAGAGCCTTTATTGTGTCACAAGGTTTGTCTGTTTTTGGATACATCTTGCTTTGGTTTCTTTTCATACCGGGTAAACCTTATATGTTCCTCTTTGCTCTACCCTTCTTCTCATTTGGCATTGGCGGTTTGTTTACACTCATGATGTCAATGACGGCAGATGTTATTGATCTTGATGAATTGAATTCCGGCAAGAGACGTGAAGGCGCCTTTGGGGCTATCTATTGGTGGATGGTTAAGTTTGGATTCGCGATTGCCGGTTTGCTTAGTGGCACTATTCTTTCAGTGGTTGGTTTTAACCCGGATATAGCCAGTCAATCAGACTCAGCCATTACAGGTCTAAGGGCATTCTATTCTGGTTTACCAATACTGGGTACACTTACGGCCATGTACATCATGCGCAATTATGACATTACAGAAGAGAGGGCGAATGAAATTAGAGCCGAGCTTGACAAACGAAAGGCAGCTCAAAAAGAAATGTAATGGATAAGTTGATAAGTTAACATTACCCAATGTTTAGCTTCTGATACATCTGAAAACATTTGATAAATTGCAGCCTGAACATGGCCGCAATTAATTTTTCAGATACCATCATTGCACTCGCTACTGCACAAGGCATAGGCGCCATTGCAGTTATCAGACTTTCTGGTGAAGATGCCATCGATATGGTCAATAATGTTTTCAAGGGCAAAGACCTCAACCATCAGGCATCGCATACCCTGCACTTAGGCACAATCTTAGACGAAGAAAAAGCCATTGATGAAGTTTTGGTATCCATTTTCAAAGCACCTAAATCATTTACCAAAGAAAACATGGTGGAGATATCTTGCCATGGTTCTCCATTTATTGTAAAAGAAATTATTAAGCTGCTGCTAAAACAAGGTGCACGATTGGCACAGCCAGGCGAGTTTACCAAACGCGCCTTTTTAAATGGCAGGTTTGACCTGGCACAAGCTGAAGCTGTGGCAGATTTGATCAATGCTGAAACAGATAATGCCCGCCAGACCGCGCTGAACCAAATGCGCGGTGGTTTCTCGAAAGAAATACAAAGGCTAAGAGAAGAGTTGATTCACTTTGCTTCTTTAATTGAACTGGAACTGGATTTTGGAGAAGAAGATGTTGAATTTGCCAAACGCGATGAACTGCGCACACTCATTCTGAATATTCAAACTTTTATTCAAAAGCTGATTAAATCATTTGATGCCGGCAACGTTATTAAAAATGGTGTGCC
>DAOLDI010000604.1:0-1840 GCA_035327445.1 Cyclobacteriaceae bacterium
CGGCACACTTTGTTGTTGATGTTGTATTGACATCTGGCAGAGGCTCGGGCAAACTGCTTGTATTGGTTGATGGAGACCAGGGAATCAGCATTGATGACTGCGTTGAGATAAGCCGAAAGCTTTCAGAAAAGCTTGATGAAACAGGCATCATCACAGAAAAATATGTGTTAGAAGTTTCAAGCCCGGGCTTAGACCAGCCTTTGAGTTTGCACAGACAATACGTAAAAAATACCGGCAGAAATGTTAAGGTACATTTACTGGAAGGTAAGGTAATAGAAGGAAAGATTGCAGCTGTAACAAGTGATGTACTTGTGCTGGAACAAACCACCGGAAAAGGAAAGAAAAAAGATATCAAGCAATTGGAAATTTCATTTAGTGATATAAAAAAAACATTAGTCACAGTAGCTTTTAAATAGTCAGACAGATGAACGCTAATAATTTAATTGAATCGTTTGCCGATTTTGCCAGGCAAAAGAACATTGACAGACCTACCATGATCAGGATACTGGAAGATGTATTCCGTAACATGATTAAAAAACGCTATGAGTTTGATGATAACTTCGATATCATCATCAATGCTGATAAAGGCGATTTGGAAATCTGGCGTTTCCGCGAGATTGTCGATGATAATTCTGAGGATATCTGGGAACATGATAAAATCAGTTTAACTGATGCAAGAAAAATTGAACCCGATTTCGAAATAGGTGAAGAAGTAGCAGAAGAAATTAAAATTGAAGATTTCGGAAGGCGCGCTGTAACAACTGCCAAGCAGGCATTATTACAGAAAGTTAAAGATCTGGAAAAAGACATTCTCTTTCAGAAGTATAAAGACATAGTAGGTGAAATTATAACCGGTGAGGTCTATCAAACACTTTCAAAAGAAGTGTTACTGATTGATGCTGAAGGAAATGAAATTTCTATTCCACGTAGTGAGCAAATCCCTAAAGATAGGTACAGAAAAGGAGAGAATGTAAGAGCTATTGTGCATAAGGTTGAGATGGTGAACGGTAACCCTAAGATTATCCTTTCAAGAACATCGCCAGTGTTTTTAGAGCGCTTGTTTGAACAGGAAGTACCCGAAGTTTATGATGGCTTAATCACCATTAAAAAAGTTGTGCGTGAACCGGGCGAAAGAGCCAAAGTTGCAGTTGAATCTTATGATGATAGAATTGATCCGGTAGGTGCTTGTGTGGGTATGAAAGGCTCGAGAATTCATGCCATTGTGCGCGAGTTGCAAAATGAAAACATTGACGTAATCAATTTCACAGAAAACCTTGAACTTTATATACAGCGTGCACTAAGCCCCGCAAAAATTTTAAGTATTAAAGTAGACCAGGAAAATGGCAGAGCATCAGTTTACCTCAAGCCCGACCAGGTTTCACTGGCCATTGGTAAAGGGGGCTTAAACATTAAGCTGGCCAGCCGTTTGGTTGGATATGAAATAGATGTATTCAGAGAAATTGATGGTACCGAAGAAGAAGATGTTGACTTG
This sequence comes from Cyclobacteriaceae bacterium, assembly GCA_035327445.1. Lineage (GTDB taxonomy): Bacteria > Bacteroidota > Bacteroidia > Cytophagales > Cyclobacteriaceae > DAOLDI01. The sequence goes on from DAOLDI010000604.1 coordinate 1,493, forward strand.
GACGAATTCTCTGATGAAATTGAAAGCTGGGTAATTGATGAACTCAAGAAAATTGGTTTAGATACGGCCAAGAGTGTGATTGCTTTAAGTAAAGAAGAACTCGTAAGAAGAACAGACCTGGAAGAAGAAACAGTTGAAGGGGTTTTAAATACTTTGAGGAAAGAGTTCGAGTAAGCATAAATTTTTATTTCCCTTTAAAAACAGCAATATTTGAATATGGCGGAAGAAAAAATGATAAGGTTGAGTCAGGCGGCAAGAAAGCTCAATGTGGGGCATAATACCATATTGGAGTTTTTAGAGAAAAAGGGTTTCGAAGTAGAGAACAATCCCAACGCAAGACTTACGTCC
>DAOLDI010000605.1:0-1840 GCA_035327445.1 Cyclobacteriaceae bacterium
AGAACATGGCATTGATGCCAAACGCATTGGTATCTATGGTGGTTCGTATGGAGGCTTCATTACACTGATGGCCATGTTTACTGAGCCTGATGTTTTTGCTGCAGGTGCAGCTTTGCGCTCAGTAACTGATTGGGCACATTACAATCATGGTTACACCAGCAATATTTTAAATACTCCTGTTGAAGACAGCATAGCCTACCACAAGAGCTCGCCTATATATTATGCTGAGGGATTGAAAGGTGCATTGCTGATTTGTCATGGCATAGTAGATACCAATGTGCACTTTCAGGATGTAGTGCGCTTAGCACAAAGATTAATAGAACTGGAAAAAGAAAACTGGGAGTTTGCGGTTTATCCTGTTGAAGATCATGGTTTTGTTGAGCCCAGCAGCTGGACGGATGAGTACCGCAGGATATTGAAGTTGTTTGAGGATAATTTGAGGTAAGCAGATATAAAATTAATTTCAAGGTGGACCAACAGACTTGGTCCACTTTTTTACAGAGAATCAATTTCATGATACAATCTCTGCAACAAATCTGCACTCAATTCTAAACCACGTTTATACATCTGCCTCTCGTTTACAATAATAAACAGTTTGGCTTCAGTAAAATATTGCATGGTTTTATTCGCTGCCAACACTCTGTAATCAGCCTCTACTTCATCTGTAAATAATTCGTTAAAAAAATTATCAGGGAATCGCGGATCATTTTCAAAAGTGAAACTAGCCAGCACAGAAGTTGGGCTTTGAACCAGAAAATTTTGTGCCCTCAGATAAAATTCCTGCTCATGCGCGTATGCTTCCTGCAGCTTTTTATAGTAATCATTGTAATAGCCCGAAATGGCTGAAGAAAGTTCTGAAGTTCTAAACGTAATGCCGGGAGCGTTTTCCCAATGCGTATAACCTCCGGTTTGTTGTTTAATCTCCAATCTTCTGCCAGTTACAATAAAAAACCAATTGCGCAATTCCTGTTTGCTGAGATCCTCAGTTCGCAAATACTTAATCAGAAGTTCTGCCTCATCAACCCGGTAATCTACTCCCCTTTGATAGTTAGTTGAATCTGCCTTCAAATCCATCACCAATTCTTCCAAAATAGCTTTATATGTTTTTTCTTCCTGTAGATCTTCGCGCCAGTTTTCTATGGCAAAAGAAATGGAAATACCAGCCACAATAACTAACAATTCTAAGCTGTATTTTAATACAGGACGCTTTTTGAGAATTTTCTTAAATGATTTTTTCATGAGTTAAGTTATAGCAGCAAACATATAACTCATCTGAAATTAATCAATCTTTACTTGATAAAGGGTAAACTCATCTTCTTCAACTTCAGCAGATTGCTCGCGTAAATACCATAGTTCATTGTTGTGCACCACAAAGCCTTTTCTTATATCATGCGGCAATGTTATCGATTTAATCACTTGCTTATTTTCTGGATCCCATAGCAGTAGTTTTCTCCTGTATTTTTCTCTTAATTGTTTACTTAAAATACTCGCCTTCTCCCTGTCTTCTTTATAATAAAGTTGCAATTCCTGATCTTCTTGTTTTGTCATGCCGGGGTAATATTCCATGAGCAAATAATTATTCCATTTTACCATGCCTACCGTTGTAGCTGTGCTGAAACGCGCCATGGCCATGCCGGGAGAATACTCCTTCGGATTATCACCCTGCCGGGTATTGAAAATATCATAAGGCAATAAAATCTTTTCTTCCTGAATTAGCTCGAAATTATCGGACAAGGTGTACACATAAATGTTAGGGTCCATTCCCATGGTTACATATAATTTGTTTTCCAGTAGACTGAAAATTGGCCAGTAATCGGTCTCCCAGTAAATCAAGCCATCT
>DAOLDI010000606.1:0-1840 GCA_035327445.1 Cyclobacteriaceae bacterium
GTGCGTTAAGGTCGGCCACAACTTCATCCTGACAAATATTAAAGTCTGGTCCTAATTCAACAGGTGGCCGGTTGTCAGTTACAATACCATCCCGGGAAGAACCACAGCCATTGCTATCAGTAACTGTAACGGTAAAAAACTGCTGTTGACTTAAGCTTACAACTCGTGTTGAGTCACCGCTTGTCCAGGCATAAATATTTCCGACAACATCATTAGGATAAGCTTCAATAATGGCTGGTGTATCGCAAATGAAAAAACCATCGAAGTCAGGGTCATCATAATACTGAGACAAGGGGAGATGCGGAGAATCAAAAATGGTAACATTTTGTACCAGGGTAGTATCTAAGCCGCATCGGTTGGTAATACCCAGTGTGAGTATGTAATTACCCGGGGCAGGAAAATCAAATTCAAATTGCTGATCGTTTGTTGAATGAATCAATTGGTTAGCGGCATCTCTGATGAACCAGGCGTACTCATCTATTGAAGAAGTGCCAGTGCCTGTTATTAAAGTAGGAGCACCAAAACACAGTCCGCTTGCAGCAATCCCAGGGGGCTGAACCGGTGTGCCAATATTCTGGATAAAATTGGGTAAGCCTAAACGACTTTGGGTGCCACCAGCCAGGGCAAAGCCATCAAAATTGATGAAGGAAACCTGTGTTGTATCTTCATTGGCTTGTATCAAACCTAAAATGTTTCTGTTGTTGAAGGCAACGTAAATCTGTCCGTCAGGTCCAACCTGCAAAGCACCAATTTCACCTGGGGCATCTACCGTCTGCTTGCGGTAACCCACGCCCACAGAGTCGATGGCAAACTCAACAATTCTGGAGGGTGATCCATTAATGGAGGCAAATAGTTTGTTGGTAGCAGGTGAAAATTCAATACCATACACTTGTCCATCTGCTATACCGGTATCCCATCTTCTGAAATTGCTTAGCCTTCCGTTTGTAGGATCAAAATCAAATACCTCAACCACATTGTAAACACCAGGTTCTGAAAGGGCAACAGCCAGAGTAAAGTTGTTGCTCAGTTTCATGTAACCACGACCGTTGATTTCGCTTGTAGTTAAATGATCAGAACCAATACTACTTAAGACTGGTGCACCAATGCCATTAGCTGTTATCGGATAAGCCCTGAAGGTATTGTTGCCAAACTCATGTGCAATTATCCAATTGGCCATACCGGTAATGCGTTCTGTACTGCGGGAGAATTGCCTTACATTTTTCTGTACAACATCACCTAATCCATTATTTTCTTTTAGATCGAATAAAGAATAATTCAATTCATAAATGTTGGTACCATGTACTTCCATGGTGGTGAAGATGTAATACAGGGTTTCATCATCGGGCAGGGGAACAATAATTGCTGACTGTGTTGAACCGGGATCTCCTGCCAGGTCATCAGCAATGAGGACATTATTCTTGTTATAGACGTTTCGGCCATCTGTGTAAAAGATGATATTTCCATTTCTATCACTTATTGCCGCGCAACCTTCAGGCGCATTCATGGCGCTGTCATCTAAAGGTATTGGAGGTTGCTCATTAAAATCTATCCCTGCGTTTTGTCCGAAGTACCAGATATTGGCTCTTTGATCTTGCACCCCATATTCAGTAATACTAACGCCTGCGTATGCTGCACATCCACTCGCATCAGTAACAACAACATAGTAAAATCCGGCAGAGTCGGGTTGCAGCGTTTGTCCGGTTTGTCCGTTAGACCAAACTATGCTTACGGGTGTTCCTCCTTGTATTTGCGCGGTAACACTAAAGAAAGGCGCGCATTTATCAGGCTCTGCGCTTATCGGTAATTCACATGAACAGGCAACTGTATCAGCAGGTAAAGT
>DAOLDI010000607.1:0-1834 GCA_035327445.1 Cyclobacteriaceae bacterium
TTTATCCTCACATAACCATAGATTAAATTTTTTTTAATCTGCATACTTTCCCTTCATTCATCCGTAAGAACTTATGAAACAAAAAAGCTATGACGATCAATTCTATCACCATTGGCAGAAGGGTTGTAATTCCATTTCGCAAAGCAATAGGAAAATCATCGTCAGGCGCCATTGTTCTGCTCATTGCCACCATAGCAGCGCTTCTTATGGCCAATTCTCACTGGGCAGATAGCTATCACAAGCTTTGGCAAATTAATATGGGATTTAGCTTAGGGGATTTTCATGTTTATAAGCCCTTCATTTTATGGATCAATGATGGTTTGATGTCGATCTTCTTCTTTGTGGTGGGATTAGAACTGAAACGCGAAATTGTTTCAGGTGAACTTTCTAATCCTAAAAACGCTGTCATACCTTTTATTGCAGGTATAGGTGGTATGGTAATGCCTGCTGTCATTTATTTGGCGATAAATGCAGGCACTGATGGTGAGGCGCTTAATGGTTGGGGAATTCCCATGGCCACAGACATTGCCTTTGCGCTCGGTATTTTATATCTGCTTGGTAATCGAGTCCCGCTCTCGCTTAAAGTATTTTTAACTGCGCTGGCCATTATCGATGACTTAGGTGCAGTATCTGTAATTGCTTTCTTCTATACCTCAGATATTTCAATCGGAAATCTAGGCATTGGAGCTGCTTTTCTTGCCAGCATGTTAGCCGCAAATTTGATGGGTGTTCGCAACCCTTTGTTTTATGGAGCATTGGGTATTGGAGGTCTCTGGCTGGCATTCTTATTATCTGGTGTGCACGCAACAATAGCCGCAGTACTTGCTGCTTTTACTATACCTGCGAGATATGACATCACCAAATACAAATACCTGAGAAAAGCAGATCTGATTTTAAATAAGTTTTGCCGTGTACCTGTAAATGATGATAAGTTACTTGATGAGCAGCAGTATAATTTATTGCAGTCGCTGAAAAAGAATACAGATAAGGCAATTCCACCCTTGCAAATGTTAGAGCATAAACTGCATGGATTTGTATCTTTTGTTGTCTTACCCATTTTTGCATTCTCAAATGCGGGTATCAGCTTCACGGGTGGCTTCATTGAAAACATCAATGACACCATCAGCTTAGGAATTATTTTAGGCTTATTGCTTGGAAAGGTAACAGGAATTGTGGGCTTCTTGTATTTGTCAGAAAAGCTGAAATTGATTCAACTCCCCAGAAACATCAGCTATAAATTATTATTCGGAGTTTCTTGTCTGGCTGCTGTTGGATTCACCATGTCACTATTCATTACTTCGCTTGCTTTTGAGAATCCACAGTATGATTACCAGGCCAGAATTGGAATTCTCTTTGCTTCTCTGCTTGCCGGATTAATAGGTTACCTGATCTTGTATCGCTTTTTGCCTAAGGAGAAAAAATAAACTCAAATACATTTCAGAGTTTGAATTTTCCTTGCCAATAATTGGCTTCTTGCTGCTGTTTAATTTTACCTGAATCAACTTGTTCTTTTAAGCGTGCATTCATGGTACCCTGAGAAGTAAAATGGTAGTACCCGCAATCATCACATTGATAAACTGCAATGGGTGCCCTACCCTTTGAAGAATAATTATTCCTTCCCCATGCATCCAACAAAGCCTCTTCGGCTAAAGCCTCAGTCTGATACATCACTTTGTTGCTCAGGCATTTCATACATCAACTACTTTATCATTTTTAATTTAAACTCAATGTCCTCGTTAAACCTTTCTGCACTCCACAAACCAATCCCATGGATAAGGCGCTTTTAACCATTCGGGTGGATGATCAAATTCCGTTTCCCATGCATATTCAATCT
>DAOLDI010000608.1:0-1829 GCA_035327445.1 Cyclobacteriaceae bacterium
CAAAATATTTTGGATTAGGAAAGATTGGCAAAGACCAAGTTGAAGAATATGCCGAGCGCAAGGGAATGAAAGTAGAGGAAGTAGAGAAGTGGTTGGCGCCTGTGTTGGCTTATTGAAGTGTTTATGTGTTGAGGTGTTTATGTGTTGATGTGTTAATGTGTTGAAGTGCTGGAGATAGGTCGAACTTAATTGTAGTTATATGTCTAAAAAGATTACACGTTTCGAGGATTTGAAATGCTGGAAATTAGCAAGGGAATTGGTTGGTTTAGTTTTCAGGGTTTGTGATGAGGGTAAGCTTTCTAAAGATTTTGAAACTAAGGCTCAATTTAAGAGAGCAGCGATGTCTGTTATGAATAATATCGCTGAAGGCTTTGGTCGACACGGGAATAAAGATTTTATCAGATTTCTTGATATAGCACAAAGTTCAAGCATTGAAGTTAAAAGTATGACTTATGCTTTGGAAGATATGAAATACCTGAATGAAGAAAAGGTAAAGGAGATAAGAGATAAAGCTGAGGAAACAAAAAATTCAATCCTGGCTTTCATCAAGTATCTGCGAAATAGAGAGGATAAGTAAACTTTAAAACGAGGGGCTTCGGTACATCAATACATCAACACACCAATACAGAGAAAAGAAATGAAAGTAACAGAACATCTAAATAACGCTAAAGGTAAAACCCTATTCACAGTTGAGGTTCTTCCCCCGCTGAAAGGAGAAAACATTCGGTCATTGTTCGACCACATGGACCCCTTGATGGAATTCAAGCCGGCATTTGTGGATGTGACCTATCACAGGGAAGAGTATGTGTACAAGAAAAGAGAAAACGGTTTGCTGGAGAAGCAGTCGGTGCGCAAACGCCCGGGTACGGTGGGAATTTGTGCGGCCATACAGAATAATTATAAAGTAGATACCGTGCCTCATATTATTTGCGGTGGATTTTCAAAAGAAGAAACTGAGAACGCCTTAATCGATTTGCATTTTTTGGGAATTAATAATGTACTGGTGCTTCAAGGTGACGGCATCAAGAATGAAGGCAAGTTTGTGCCTGAACCTGACGGTCATAAATACGCTTCTGAATTATTGGGTCAGGTGGTGAATATGAATAAAGGCATTTACCTGGACGAAGAATTACAAAACACCAAGCCCACCGATTTTTGTGTAGGTGTTGCGGGATATCCCGAAAAACATTTCGCAGCGCCAAATCTGAAAACGGATTTGAAATACCTGAAGCTGAAAGTAGACATGGGGGCTGAGTACATCGTTACCCAAATGTTTTTTGATAATCAAAAATATTTCGATTTTGTAGATAAGTGCAGGGCAGCAGGAATCAATGTACCCATTATACCGGGCATCAAACCCATCACCACAAAAAGTCAAATCAATATTTTGCCTACTATTTTTTATATCGATGTGCCGGAAGCATTGGCTGATGAAGTTGAGCAATGCAAGGACAATGCGGCTGCCAGAGAAGTAGGTGTAAAATGGGCGGTGCAGCAATCTAAAGAACTGATTAAATATGGTGTGCCTTCTTTGCATTTTTATTCCATGGGCAAGTCAGACCCCATATACAGAATAGCCAAAGAGTTGTTTTAAATACTTCAACATCTTTTGGGTTTTACTCCCCCATGTCTGAGCGGGGTCTTCCCCTGCTAATTGAAATTTGTAACGCGGGGTCCCTCCCGAGATCCCGAGACTTCGGGGCGGGAGGAGACCCCGCTGAGGCAAAATTTACGTCACAGCAGGGTCTCTCGCAGAGGACCCTGCGGATTAGAGAGCCTCGGAACGGAAACCCTACGTCACAGCAGGGTCTCTCGCAGAGGACCCTGCG
>DAOLDI010000609.1:0-1822 GCA_035327445.1 Cyclobacteriaceae bacterium
ACAGAGGCAGAAGCATTGAAGAAAATTTGAAACTATTTGAAGAGATGCGTGCCGGAAAGTATCCGGATGGTGCGCGTGTGCTCCGTGCTAAAATAGATATGGCACATGCCAACATGCACATGCGCGACCCCATCATGTACCGCATCAAGCATGCCCATCATCACCGCACTGGTGACAAGTGGTGCATTTATCCCATGTATGATTTTGCCCATGGCCAAAGTGATGCCATTGAACAAATTACACATAGTGTTTGTACGCTTGAGTTTATTCCGCATCGTGAACTGTACAACTGGTTTATAGAAAATCTGGAGATATATCCATCGAAACAATATGAGTTTGCACGTTTGAACATGACGCATACCGTGATGAGCAAGCGTAAGCTTCTGAAACTGGTTAATGAAGGTTATGTTGATGGATGGGATGACCCCCTCATGCCAACGATTAGTGGAATGCGCAGAAGAGGATATACACCCAAGAGCATCCGTGATTTTTGCGACCGCATTGGTGTTGCAAAACGCGAGAACCTGATTGACCTGAGTTTGCTGGAGTTTTGTGTGCGTGAAGATTTAAACAAAATTGCTTTGCGCAGGATGGTTGTTTTTGATGCAGTAAAGATTGTGATTACAAATTATCCGGAGGATAAAACAGAATTGCTCAGGAGCGAGAATAATCCTGAAGACCCGAATGGAGGATTTAGAGAAATGCCGTTTAGCAGGGAGATTTATATTGAGCTTGATGATTTTATGGAGGAGCCTCCAAAAAAATATTTCCGTCTGGCACCTGGGCAAATGGTTAGATTGAAAAGTGCCTACATCATTAAGTGCGAAGAAGTGTTGAAAAGTGAGGCCGGAAAAATTACTGAATTGAGATGCACCTACATTCCTGAAAGTAAAAGCGGGTCTGATACTTCAGGTATAAATGTAAAAGGGGTTATACATTGGGTGAATGCAAAAGACGCAATACCTGTTGAAGTCAGGTTATACGATAGATTATTCAAAACAGAAGATCCGGCAGATATAGGCGATGATTTAGCTGCAAGCCTTAATCCTGATTCAATGATAATTCAGTCAGAGCATATTTTTGCTGAGCCTGAGCTGCTCAATGCAAAGCAGGGAGAGCATTATCAGTTTTTGCGCAAAGGCTATTTCTGTCTCGATAAAGATTCAACTGAGGGAAAGCTGGTGTTCAACCGCACGGTTACTTTACGAGATGCATGGGCGAAAGAAGTAAAAAAGGGCTAAACTTCATTTAATTACTTCAAGTAATTTCGCTCTCGATTTTTTCAATTGAATTTGAAAATTACCCCAAGCTACCCATTGAATTAAACCAAGTGCAAACAATGCAATAAGGCTGTAGCCATAATTTTCTGAAACAAAAAAAGCAACAATGCTGCATACTAAGGCAAAGCAAGACCAGAAAATGAGGTACACACGTGTACTTTGAAAAAGTGAATAATTCAGAAACAAAAGACTGCCATTTGAAGCAGACTCAAAATGACCTTTTATGATTGGAATGAAATTATTGGGTTTTTCAATTTTTAATGAAATGCGGAAATGCTTAACACCAACTTCACCAATAAAATATTTCCTCGAAGTATAATCCTGTACTTCTATTTCATTGTTGAGAGTTGCTTTGAACAATAAAGTCTGGGCTTTCTCAGCCGAAATGCCTAGTACAATGGTTTCGGTAGCAGCCGGTAGAGGGTTCATTATTTAATGGCAATACATGAGATTTCTACATTAACACTCTTCGGGAGTTCACTTACTTCAACAGTTTCTCTTGCTGGAGGATTAGCAGTGAAGTACTTCCCGTAAGCATCATT
>DAOLDI010000610.1:0-1811 GCA_035327445.1 Cyclobacteriaceae bacterium
TGTCAACAACCATTGTATTGGTAACTGTTACTATTGCTGCTTCATTGCTGGCATGGAATAATCAAGACATTACACGCAAATGGATTTTTAATCCATACAGTATTCACAAATACAATCAATATTTCCGCTTTATCACTTCGGGCTTCATTCATGCCAACTGGGTGCATTTGCTCTTCAATGTATTTATGCTTTACATGTTTGGTGAAATTGTTGAACGCTATTTTAAATTTCTATTAGCCGAAGCTGCAAGCATAGTGTTCGTGATTTTCTATTTGAGTGCCATCGTTATTTCTTCTCTCAGTACTTACCTGAAGCATCGGCATAATCCAGGATATAATTCTTTAGGAGCATCTGGCGGAGTATCGGCCGTGCTATTCAGCTTTATTGTTTTCGCTCCTATGCAAGATCTCTGCTTATATGGTTTGCTTTGTTTGCCAGGTATTTTCTGGGGGGCAGCTTATTTGGTTTATTCATATTACATGGCCAAGCGCAGTGGAGATAACATCAACCATGACGCACATTTTTTTGGCGCGCTTTACGGTATCATTTTCACAATTATCATTTACCCTTCAGCCATCAGTAACTTCATCAATAGCTTATACTAATTATCAAAAAAAATAGCCCGGTTTTACCGGGCTATTTTTTCAGCTTAATTACGATTAATTCGTATTCAAGTTCAATGGCCAACCACCTGTTCTGGTAAGGGCAGCACGGCCACCATCACCCCAGGTATTTTCCCAATCTAATACCAATGTAGTACCATCATTAGACACTAAATTGATATCGTAGGTATCACCAAACTGGTCAGGACCAACAAAATTCAAAGTAGCACAAGCATCGGTTAATCTTACGCCAGTTGCTGCACCGTAACCCAAGCAAGCAAATACACCGAATGAGGCATCACTCATGGTATAAGTACCGGGTGTTCCTGCAACACCTGTCCAGGTAACAGTACCCGAACCATTACAAACAGCTGCAGGTACGCCTGTACCAGGTGCACCAGCACCAGCAACAGAGTTTGTAGCTACGTAGTTAATAGTACCTCCCAAGTCAGAAGGACAAACCACTGTTGCACGATAGAAGAAAGGAGATGCATAAAAAGGACCTCCCTGAATATCAGCACTTGAGTTGGTATTGGTAAAACTTCTGCCATCTGTAAGGTTTAACACCAATCTGATCTCATAAGCATCACCAGGCAAAATTGCTGCCAATGCAGGACCCGCCACGCTTGATGCCTCAGTACCCGTTACAGAAAAAGTAGTTGTAGGATAAGACCTGTCTGGTTTACCATCTGTTCTACCCGTAGTTGTTGCTGTACCGGGTTGGTTAGTTGCTGGTTGGCGAGTAAATGCTGCAGCTTGCAGCGTTTTTAATAAGCCTTCAGAAGTTACTGTTTGCCCGCGTCTGTGAGCAACATAGATATCAACTGATTGCAGCAGATCTCCGTCACGCTCATCAACAATCTGGATCGTTGCCGTAAATGCAGAGTTTGCCAGATCGAAGAAGTTATAGGCACCCGAAGCAATGTTCGTGGTACGTGCGTAGGCCCCATGGTTAAATACGTTAAACGGGATATTGGGCTCTGCATCTCGGCAAGAAACCGCAATGGTCGTTAACGCCAGGGTTACAATTAAAAATCTATATAATTTCATTTTCGTCAAGGTTTAGGTTAATTGATAAATCCAGCCGGATTAGTATCCCAGAATACCTGTACATTCATAGATGACTTCTGATCAGCATTGCTATTTCTAACAATGTGGTCAGTAGGGTATAACAGTGTTCTTGGGAAGCTTCCGAAATCAGCTTCAAGA
>DAOLDI010000611.1:0-1810 GCA_035327445.1 Cyclobacteriaceae bacterium
ATCCATTGCCACTCTTCATCGGTAATACTTTGAAAACTATAACAGGTTCGTATTTCATTTAAAGTCTCATCTGGTTTAAAGCCATCAGAAACTGCCAGTGTTAAGAGATACTGAATCAGTACATCAAATGAACGGATGTGTGGCTGCCTGTCTTCAATAATTTCATGTTCTATGGCATAACGCAAGCCAGCCGCTTCCATGAGTTCTAAAGAATGCGTAGGTACAAAATAGATTCTGCTTGTTGCCCCGGGCTGATGTCCGCTTCTTCCCGCACGTTGCATAAAGCGAGCAACACCTTTCGGGCTGCCAACCTGTATAATACTTTCAACCGGACGAAAGTCTACCCCAAGATCTAAGCTGGAGGTGCACACCACAGCTTTAAGTTTACCTTCATGCAGTGATTGCTCAACCCAATTGCGAAGCTCAGCACTAATAGATCCGTGATGCATGGCCACCTGTCCTGCAAGTTCAGGCGCTCTGTTAAGCATTTGTTGATACCAGATTTCTGCAAATGAACGCGTATTGGTAAAAATGAGTGTGCTTTTACTATGCTGAATAATCGGTAAGATTTTATCCAAGAGGTTAATGCCTAAATGTCCGGCCCAGGGCATTTTTTCAATCTCATCAGGCAAAACAGAAACAACTTCTATCTGCTTCTTAATACTTGATCTGATTAATACCGATTTGTTTATATCAGCATCAAGCCCAAGTAAAACCTCCATAGCTTCTTGCAGATTACCAATAGTGGCAGATATGCCCCACACGCGAAGCTGCGGATTGATTCCTTTTAACCTGGATAATGCAAGCTCAATTTGAACACCACGCTTGGAGCCCAGCAACTCATGCCATTCATCATTAACCACCACTTTCAGGTGTTTGAAATAATCAACATAAGCCTTTTGTGCAATTAAGAGATGTAAACTTTCTGGTGTTGTAATTAACAAGTCGGGAGGTGCCGATTTAAATTTCTTTTTGTCGGTTTGTGAAGTATCGCCTGTTCTTACCCCTATACTCAAATTCAGTTGAAGCGCTTTATTAACCCGCTGAGCCGAACCTTCTATTTCTTTACTCAATGCCCTTATAGGGTTAATCCAAATTGCTTTAAGTCCTTTGCCCTTTTGATTTTCTGCAATATCCAGCATGATGGGTAAAAGCAAAGAAAAGGTTTTGCCACTGCCGGTTGCAGCATTCACAATTCCCTGGTAACCTTCCAGGTACTTTTGCCAGGCTTCTTCTTGAAATGGATATACATTCCAACCCAGCAACTTAAACCAGTTGCGGGCAGTTTGCAGTACATAATCTTTTATTTCAGGCTTCACTGGCAAATTAGTTCGGGAGCTTAAGTATCAAATCGCTAATTTTAAACATTTTCAGCACAAGCTTGTTTATGACTGAATAGTTAAGGTAATTGACATGGGATCATACTCAATTAAAGAACTTGAGAAACTTTCGGGCATTAAGGCTCATACCCTAAGAATTTGGGAAAAGCGCCACAGAATTATTGAGCCTCAAAGAACTTCTACCAATATCAGGTTCTATACAGATGAAGATCTGAAAAAGATCATCAATGTTTCCACACTTAACAATCACGGATACAAGATCTCACACATAGCCAATATGAGCTATGATGAAATGAGAAAACACATTCTGGAATTGAGTGATTCCAGCAATGAGCTGGATTTGCAGATAGACCAGTTTGTGGTAGCCATGATTGATATGGATGAGGATAAGTTTGAAAAACTGCTCTCTAACCTCATCCTGCGTTTTGGCTTTGAAAAAACCATATTAGAAATTGTTTATCCCTTTTTGG
>DAOLDI010000612.1:0-1797 GCA_035327445.1 Cyclobacteriaceae bacterium
GTAACTGTGGAGATTTAAGATTATTCAATTTCACGCAATTGGGCACTACTGCACAATCATTAACGCTAACCGGAACTGCTCGATTGATTTTAGGTCCAAATTCAATCTTTGAGGCCAATGTGAATTTCCTTGCTCCGAGAATCTCTTTAGATGGCACACAATTTAACGGCAATACTTACCTTGAAAAAACAGGAGCGAGTGATGACAATGGCGTTGGGGGAGACGTATTTAATGGTGAGACAACTATAGTCAACAGTAGTACGGGTAGCTTTAACCTGGCTAACACCGCACCTGTAATATTTAACAATAATGTAATACTTGAAAACACAGGGGAAGCAAGGATACAAATTGGTTTAAGTTCTGCAGGTAATGAGATTAACGGCACGCTAACAATTAATCATGCGGGAACTGCCTCAGGAGCAATAAATACAATCATTTCAAGAAATGCAGGAGCTTCTACTACGATTAATGGAAATGTTTTTCTCAATAGCTTAAATGGTAATACGGCATCCGGAATTATTATCGGTAATAATGGTGATGTGTTGATCAATGGAAACGTTATAGTAAGCAGCACCAATGGCCGTGGTGTTTTATTTGGCAATGCCAACGGATTTGTAAGCTTAGCTGATGGATACACCATCTCAACTGCTGGGCCGGGTACATTTACTACCGGTGTGCTTTCGTTAATTGATTTCACGCAGATTGGTAATACTGCACAAAACATCAGCCTGGAAGGTACGGCAAGTCTTGTATTGGGTCCTTTGTCGTCCTTTGATGGCAATGTCAATTTTGTTGCACCAAGATTATTTTTGAATGGTACAATTTTTAATGCTGAAAGCTATCTTGAAAAAAACGGAGCAGGCAATGATGATGGCGCAGGAGGTAACATTTTCAATAATGCTTCAACTATTGTAAACAGTGGCAGCGGATATTTGCGAAGTGCAAATTCAGATCCTGATGTTTTTAATGGTGCAGTTACGTTTACAAGTTCGGGCTCTAATGCTATTCAGGCCTGCCGAAATGCTACTTGTACATTCAATGGAAATATCATTGTAAACAGTACTTCCGGTTCTGGAATATTGTTTGGTGATGGCGCCAACGGTGGAGCAACACTTGCTGATGGTTTCTCTATGAGCATTGGTTCAGGTGGTTTCAGTACAGGTACGCTTCGTTTGCAACGCTTCACACAAGTTGGTAATACTGCGCAAACACTTCAGCTTACAGGTAATGCTTTGCTGCAGCTGGGTACAAATTCTGAGTTTAATGCTCCGGTAAATTTTCAAGCTCCCGGAGTTTTATTAAACGGCACAAACTTTAATGCAGAGACTTATATTGAAAAGACTGGCTCGGGTAATAATGATGGAACAGGTGGAAACATCTTTAATGCTGAAACAACAATTGTAAATTCAGGCGATAGTTACTTAAGAACAGGCATTAACAATCCTGATATTTTTAATGATGACTTAATTGTAATCAATACCGGAGCCTCAACTGTTCGTTTGGCTGACAATACTGCGGGTAATGAATTCAACGGAAATATTGAACTCAATTCTACATTTGGAGGAGGCATTTTCTTTGGCAATAACACAAGCGGTTTTGCAACTTTAGCTGATGGAAAAACAATTAGTGTTGGAAGTCTGGGCGTAATTAGTGGTGATGTTTTATTAAGAAGGTTTACACAAATCGGGCCAACACCCCAGTCATTAACACTCACAGGAATTGCGGCCTTAACACTTGGTCCAAATACTTCTTTTGGTGGAGATATTAATTTTGCTGCACCACAAATTAATCTTAATG
>DAOLDI010000613.1:0-1795 GCA_035327445.1 Cyclobacteriaceae bacterium
GTGAAAATACAGGGGGCAGTGTAATTGTAAATACTGTTGGCGGAGGAGCTGGCAATTATATCTACAGGTTTAATGGAGTTGATTACAATGAATTGCCGGCAGCTAATACCTTTACAAACCTGAGTGCCGGAAACTATACCTTTACAGTAATTGATGGATTGGGTTGCGCGAGAGATTTCCCTGTCAGCGTTGCATTTCCGGATTTTATTCCTTTTAATGTGGCAACAATAGGCCCGGAATGCGTGCCTGATTATGACAATGGAAGAATGTTTGTTGAAGTAAATGCAATTGGCACATTCGAGGTTTCCATTAGATTTTCAAATCAATCTACGATTATTCAAACGCAAAGTCTGGTTTCGGCAGGTAATGGTGTGGCTTTATTTGATGGATTAATAAAATCAACCTATGTGGTTTCAGTTTCAGGAGGCACCTTATGTCCTAATCAGGAAACTGTAACCATAAGCACAGGTCCTGATCAGGTTAATTTTACAGCAAGCGCTGTTAACCCAGTCTGTTTTGAAACACCTGCAGCTATTCAGTTAAGTAACATAAGTGGTGCTTCAGCAACTAATTATAACTATGAGGTAATCAGGTCTGGAAATGTTGTTTCTAGTGGAACGATAACAGCAGCACAAGCATTAACAAGCTTCTTGATTGATGGCCTGGCTACAGGTGAATACGCGGTTCGTTTAACGCAAGATCAAAGCGCAACATCTGGATGTTCTGATCTTATTGAATCTGATTTCCAGATAGTGAATTTACTAACACCGATACGTGCACTTGATACTTTGTATACGCAGAAAAGAATATCAGTACCTGATCTGCCATCGGGGGCTTTAACTGTTGGCATTCAGGAAAGCGGTTCTGGTGGATACCAGGCAAGGTTAGAATTGATTCAGCCATTATTTGGCGGACAATCTTTTGTGCAGGACTGGACTAATATTCCAATCAATGCAAATTCGCTCAGAAGAGAAATTCAATTCAGAAATATTTATGCAGGAACCTACCAGTTAAGCATACGAGATGATTTGGGTTGCGTAAAAGTGTATGAAATATTTATCGACTTCGATAGTAGTATTTTTATTCCTAACGTGTTTACACCAAATGGTGATGGTGTTAATGATATTTTCTTCATCAGAAATCTGCCTCAAAATGGTAATGTGAAATTACTGATCACAAACCGTTGGGGTAAGCGGGTATACCTAA
This sequence comes from Cyclobacteriaceae bacterium, assembly GCA_035327445.1. GTDB lineage: Bacteria > Bacteroidota > Bacteroidia > Cytophagales > Cyclobacteriaceae > DAOLDI01. The sequence goes on from DAOLDI010000613.1 coordinate 1,207, forward strand.
ATGAAAACTATCAGAATAATTGGGATGCCGATGGTTTAGCTGATGGAATTTACTATTACCGCCTTGATACCGGAACGGAAAGCTTTAATGGTTGGGTTGAAGTATTGCGGGGTCAATAAACTTAAAGCTTTGCTAAGAAAGCCATAGTATCCACATTGTCTGCATAATCCCATAATTCAGGATTTTGACTATTCCCGAAGTTAATCGCTTCGGGAATTTTATTTTTATCGGCTACAATGCATTGAATCTCTTCTTGTCTTTTATCCAGTTCTGCTCTTACTTCATTTAAATCAATGTAAAAATCATAATACAGTACAGCAACAGGAGATGAAATTTTTTTGTTTTGTTGAAGCAGAACAAATCCATTATCAAGATGAGCTTCTTTATTTACCAGTAAAATTGATTTATAGTAATCGTAATTGTTGGCGTACTTGTGATGCTGTATAACAGCTTGTCGGGTATTTAAGCACTCAAAAAGGAAGTTAAAATTGTATCCTTCGGGTACATACAGTTTAGAAACATTTCTGCATCCTAATCCAAAATAACTGAAGATATCTTCTGCAAGGTTTTCTAACTGCTCCTGGCTTTC
>DAOLDI010000614.1:0-1791 GCA_035327445.1 Cyclobacteriaceae bacterium
ATGTGATGCTTGCCGGCATGGGCGGCTCAGGCATTGGGGCAAACCTGATCGAATCGCTAACCTTTGACCGCATACCCTTCCCCATTAGTATCTGCAAAGGCTATGAAATTCCCAGGTTTGTAGACCCCCATACACTTTTTATCGCAAGCTCTTACAGCGGCAATACAGAAGAGGTACTGGAGGCTGTGAACAAGGCAAGGCTCAAGCGCGCAAATATTATTGTTATAACTTCTGGTGGTAAACTCCTGGAGATTGCTGAGGCGAATAATTACCCGGTTTTCAAAGTACCTTCTGGTTCTGACAGCCCCAGGGCAAACATTGGTTATATGATGTTGGGCCTGCTCTTTGTTTTCTACCAGGCCGGATTGATTGGTGCGGCATTTATCAAAGAAACTGAAAACGCAATTGACTATTTAAACAGGGGTGTAAAGGCCATACAAACTGAAGCAGAAATTTTAGCCAGGAGGCTGAAGGGTAAATTCCCTATTATTTACTCTGGTCCGCGTATGGCGGCCATGGCCACACGCTTTCAGCAGCAGTTGAATGAAAACGCTAAACAACTGGCACATGTAAATACCTTTCCTGAAATGAACCACAACGAAATTGTGGGATGGAAATTTCCAGAACATCTTTTCCAGCACGCGCAAGTAATTTGCTTGTATTCTGATTATGACAATGAGCGTGTAGAAAAACGCATGGAAATTTGCTGGGATATTTTCGAGAAGAAATCAGGAACCCCCATTGATATTGTAGCGCAGGGGGCCTCATTACTCGAAGAATATTTTTACCTGATACATCTTACCGATTGGATCACATTTTACCTGGCCAAAGAAAATCATGTAGATGTGAATGCCATCGACAATATCAACTTCCTTAAAAACGAACTGAGCAAGATTAAGTGAATGAAATCATCAACAGAGATGTACAGTTGATTGATCTCGGTTTGATAGATTACAAACAAGCCTGGGATTATCAGACCGAATTATTTGAACAAATCCTGCACATCAAGCAGGAGAACCGAAAAAATCCGGAACAGCAAAAAGCCACACCCAATTATTTAATCTTCTGCGAGCACCCCCATGTGTTTACACTTGGTAAAAGCGGTAAGGCAGAAAATCTCTTGGTAAAACCTGAAGAGCTGGAAAGCATTCAGGCCACTTACTATCACATTAACCGGGGCGGAGATATTACTTATCATGGGCCCGGACAAATTGTAGTGTATCCCATATTCGACCTGGAAAATTTTTTTACCGATATACACAAATACATGCGCGTATTGGAAGAAACTGTGATTCAGACTTTAGCTGAATACAAGATTGTTGCCGGAAGAATTGAAGGGCTCACCGGTGTGTGGATAGATTGGGAGGATGAAAAAAAAGCCAGAAAAATTTGTGCGCTGGGTGTAAAGACTTCGCGTTGGGTAAGCATGCATGGTTTAGCCTTTAATGTGAATACAGATTTAAAATATTTCGATTACATCATTCCCTGTGGTATTGACGATAAAGCCGTAACATCTATGCAGCAAGAATTGCAAAGAGAAATATCCTTTATTGAAGTTAAAACCAAACTCAAGCAGAAGCTGGAAGAACAATTTGATTTTAATTTTTTGATTGAAGATGATAAAAGACATTGAAATACCTGAAGTAAAAAATGTAACCATTGCAATAGCACGTAAAAAACCGATTGGTGAAAGTGCAGAGTGGCTGGTGTACCTCATCAATAATAACCTTCAGCCCATTGACAATACATTGGTGGCCAGCAAAGGCTACGGAGAGCAAAACGGTGAACAAC
>DAOLDI010000615.1:0-1775 GCA_035327445.1 Cyclobacteriaceae bacterium
CGAAGATAAGGATTTAAAATTGACAAAACTGGAAGGAGCGTCCGCTTATGCCAGACTACTTAAATAGCAACACAAACAATTAATGACAATACAAAAGAAACCCTTGCCTGCTTACAATTATTCCCGACATTTGCTGCAATGAGAACTGTACTTTACGAAACTGAATCTGAAATTCAGCTTCAAGCATCACCCTCTCCTGCATCGCAAAAAGTTTATACCAGGCAATTCTGGTTGCTGTGCATGAGCTCTATGCTTTTCTTCTCAAGCTTCAACATGATAATTCCTGAGCTTAACAATTACCTCACAAGTTTAGGCGGGGCCGAGTACAAGGGTTTAATCATTTCTTTGTTTACCGTTACCGCAGGATTATCAAGACCCTTCAGCGGCAAAATGGCCGACCGCCTGGGCAGAAAGCCTGTAATGGTTTTAGGGGCTGTAGTTTGTGTAATCATTAGCTTGTTTTACCCTATACTAAGTTCAGTTGCAGGATTTTTATTGCTCAGATTACTCCACGGCTTTTCTACCGGTTTTACACCTACCGGTTTAACGGCTTATACGGCAGATATTATTCCCATGCAGCGCAGGGGAGAAGCCATGGGCATACTCAGTACTTTTGGTACCATTGGTATGTCGGGCGGTTTGGCCATAGGAAGTCCTATTGCCAATCATATTTCTATCGATGCCATGTTCTACACTTCATCTGCCATGGCCTTACTGTCTATACTGATTGTATTCAGTATGAAAGAGACCCTACCTGAAAAAAAGAAACCCGATATGCAATTGCTCAAAATTCATAAGCGTGATTTTTTAGAACCAAAAGTTTTAGCGCCTTGTATGGTGATGTTGCTTTCAGCTTTTTCTTTTGGCGCTGTGCTTACTGTAATCCCTGATTTTAATGAACACCTGGGCATCAAAAACAAAGGACTGTTTTTCACCATCTTCACTTTGTCATCTATTGTTGTGCGCTTGCTGGCCGGTAAGGTTTCAGATAAATACGGAAGAGAAATTGTGCTGGTAGTTTCCATGGCCATGCTTTGTATGGCCATGTTTTTGGTAGGGTTTTCATTTAAGCCCATGCATCTTTTCATTATTGCGGTAGTATATGGTCTTGCGCATGGCATGACAAGCCCCACCTTATTTGCCTGGGCAACTGATCTCGCAGATGATCGCTTTAAAGGAAGAGCCATTTCGAGCTTGTATATTTTTATGGAAGCAGGTATTGGATTAGGCGCGGTAATATCGGGCTTTATGTATGCCAATAAAGTGGAGAATTTTCCGCTTACCTTTCTTGTGTGTGGCCTGCTGGCATTGCTAGCTTTCATTTTCCTGGTACTTAAAAAGAGAAAAAAGATTTTACATGCATAAGCACAAATTCATATTCGCAGCATTTTTACTGGTAGTTGGTACACATTTGTTTAATCAGTTTCATGGCAATGTGTTTTTGCATCAGTTAAGTAAACTTTTGATTTTGCCTTTGCTGATCTTGTATTATTTCAGAGCAAGTAAGTTGGGAGGTAATGCGATATCTTTCATGGTGATACTGGCCCTCTTCTTTTCTTTTTTAGGAGATACCCTGCTCATGTATGTGCATATTGCTGAGTCATACTTCCTGGCCGGACTCGTTGCTTTCTTGCTGGCGCATGTAGCTTACATATTTGTTTACAGGCAATTCAGACATGCAGATGCTGCCAATGCCTTGCAAGGCGTAAGAAGAGTACGCATGGCTTTCCCGATTGTGTTGGCGGGTAGCGGACTGGTGTTTGTGTTGTATCCGC
>DAOLDI010000616.1:0-1767 GCA_035327445.1 Cyclobacteriaceae bacterium
GCAATAGAAAAACTGATCAATATCAGTTTAAAATCAAATGGAAAATCATTAGGCAAATTCGCGGCAAATTCTAAATTTGTCACATGCCAATGCCGTGAATCCCTTCCTCCTCCATTGGCATTTAAATAAGTTCTTCACTAAAATTTTACCGCCATGGAAACACTAACAAATTCAGCAGAGAAGCTAGGGTTGCAAACAAACATCTTAGGTATGCAGCGCGAAAGTTCAGAATGGTTATCAGCCACAGATTTATGGAAAAGAGAACTTAATTTTTACCAGGCCTTGCTCGACCGACACGCCACGAAAACAGACTCTGTTGAATTTAAAAAAGAAGTTGACCATTTTCAGAACCTCATCACCTATTACAATGGAGAATTAGTTGATTTACTCCACAAGAAAATCAGAAAACATAACAAACAAATTAATCAGATGCTGCATGATGAAAATGAATCAGATATTGAAACATTTCATCAGCATGAAGATTTGATGGACGAAGCCTCTTCTTTTCAAAAAGTATTTTCAGACTTCAAACAAGAATTCTTTGAATTCATAGAGCGAAATCTGAATTAACATTACTCAAACTAGGTTCCGGATGTCTTAAATCCGGAACCTTCCGCGCATCATACTAACACTTATTAGCATTTCTAACATTTGCTTATCTTGGCCAGAGCAAAAAGCTTTATTATGCATTATTCTAAAATAGTAGGCCTGGGTCATCATGTGCCCGAAGGAATCATTACAAACGATTACCTGTCTGGTTTAATGGACACCAACAATGAATGGATTGTTGAAAGAACCGGCATTAATGAACGCAGGTGGATTGACCCAGCAAAAGATACTGTTGCCAATATGGCTGCCAAAGCTACACGCATGGCGCTTGAAAGAGCAAAACTTAGTGAGAAGGATATTGACTTCATCGTATTTGCTACCATTACACCCGATTACTTCTTTCCTGGCTCTGGTGTTTTGCTGCAACGCGAATTAGGTCTGGAAAGCATTGGCGCATTAGACATCAGAAATGCCTGCTCGGGATTTGTTTATGCACTTTCTGTTGCCGACCAATTTATCAAAACAGGCATGTATAAAACCATATTGGTTGTAGGTGCCGAAATACAATCAACTGCTTTAGATGTTTCAACAAGAGGCAGAAATACAGCTGTAATTTTTGGCGATGGAGCCGGAGCAGCTATTCTTCAGCCTTCTGATAAACCAGGGGTTTTGTCCACTCACTTACATTCTGATGGCCGCTTCGCAGAAGAACTTTATGTGAAAGATCCTGGTAGCAGCCGCCCGCGTGAAGAACGCCAACCCGAACAAATTTTAGATACTACCAACTACAAGGTAGTTATGAATGGCAATCAGGTATTTAAACATGCTGTTGTACGATTTATGGAAGTAATCAAAGAAGCATTAGCTGCCAATAAACTCAACAAAGAAGATATTAACCTGCTGGTACCTCACCAGGCCAACCTGCGTATCAGCCAATACATACAAGAGAAGATGGGTCTTAGTGATGAGCAAGTGTACAATAACATCATGAGATACGGCAATACAACAGCTGCATCAATACCCATTGCCATGAGTGAAGCCTGGGCCGAAGGCAAAATCAAAGAAAATGATTTGATTTGTCTGGCTGCATTTGGCAGTGGATTTACATGGGCTTCAGCCCTCATCAGGTGGTAGGGTATTCAAAATTGTTAATTCAAAATTGCTCAGATGCAATCAACTTTGAACATTGAATAATGAATTTTAAATTGATGGAATGAA
>DAOLDI010000617.1:0-1762 GCA_035327445.1 Cyclobacteriaceae bacterium
TGGGATTCACGATGCCCATATCCATGCCATGCTTGATACCATGATACAGAAAAGCCGCATGCATGGCTTCTCTTACTTTTTGGTTGCCCCGAAAACTGAATGATACATTACTAACACCACCACTCACATGTGCATGTGGTAAATTCTCCCTTATCCACTTTGCTGCTTTGAAGTAATCCAATGCATAATTTCTATGCTCTTCTATTCCGGTAGCAACAGGAAAAATATTGGGGTCGAAGATGATATCCTGGGGATGAAACTTGACAACATCTACAAGTATATCGTAGGCACGTTTACAGATTTCTATTCTGCGTTGATAAGTATCAGCCTGACCTTGTTCATCAAAAGCCATCACCACAACCGCAGCACCATATTTTTTTACCAGCTTCGCCTGACGGATAAACTCTTCTTCTCCGGCTTTTAAACTGATGGAGTTAACAATGCCTTTTCCCTGCAAACACTTAAGCCCCGCTTCAATCACTTCCCATTTGGATGAATCAATCATCACCGGAATGCGCGATATCTCTGGCTCTGATGCCATCAAATTCAAAAACCTGACCATGGCGGCCTCTGAATCGAGCATGCCTTCATCCATGTTCACATCAATCACCTGAGCGCCACCCCGCACCTGGTCGAGCGCAACTTCAAGCGCTTCATCAAACTTATCTTCCTTGATGAGCTTCAGAAACTTTGCCGAACCCGTAACATTGGTACGCTCACCGATATTCACAAAATTCGATGCGGGTGTAATTACTACTGGTTCTAGTCCGCTTAGCTTTAATTTATAGTCCTTTAACATGAATCGTTTTTAAAAGGCAACATCAACACTTTAATACATCAACACATCAACACTTCTTGGCTTATATCTTTTAACCAATTCCGAAATTTTACTAATGTGTGCCGGTGTTGTCCCACAGCAACCACCCACTACATTCACCAAACCTTCTTTCAAATACTCTTCTATTTGCGCGGCCATTTCTTCCGGACTCTGGTCGTAATGACCAAACTCATTGGGAAGACCGGCATTCGGGTAGGCACTCACAAAGCAATCAGCTTCTTTGGCAAGCACTTGTAAATAAGGTCTTAATTGTTGCGCTCCTAAAGCACAGTTCAATCCGATGCTCAGCATGGGCACGTGGGAAAGCGAAATTAAAAAAGCTTCGGTTGTCTGACCGGAAAGTGTTCTGCCACTGGCATCTGTAATCGTACCTGAAACCATGATGGGAATATCCTTGCCCGAATCTTCCAGGTAAGTCTGTATGGCAAACAAAGCTGCCTTGGCATTCAGCGTATCGAAAATAGTTTCAACCAATAAAATATCTGCGCCCCCTTCCACCAATCCTTTGGCTTGCTCGTAATAAGCATCTTTCAGTTGGTCGAAGGTAATGGCGCGATAGCCGGGATTATTTACATCAGGGGAAAGGGATGCAGTTCGGTTGGTTGGTCCTAAAGCTCCCGCCACAAAACGAGGCTTAGCCGGGTCAAGCTTAGTAAACTCATCAGCAACCTCTTTGGCAATTTTTGCCGATTCATAATTCAACTCATAAGCCAGGGACTCAAGCTGGTAATCAGCCTGCGCAATGGAAGTACTGCTGAAAGTATTTGTTTCTAAAATATCCGCACCTGCCTCCAGGTAAGCTTTATGTATCTCTTTAATAATATCGGGCCGGGTAATGGAAAGCAAATCATTATTACCCTTGAGTGGCTTTAGATGATTTCTAAAACGCTCTCCTCGAAAATCGCTTTCCTCAAGCGTATACCG
>DAOLDI010000618.1:0-1760 GCA_035327445.1 Cyclobacteriaceae bacterium
AACTGCTCTCAGCTTATTAATCTGAAATTGAATGGTATCGTTAAACAATTCAATGCCTTGCAGTTCAATACCATTGATATCTACAGCAAGATGCGCAAATTCTATTCCTTCTGCTTTGGGTTCTTTTCGTGTGTCATTCAGCACAAAGTGCATATCTTCCAGAATCATCTCACCCATGTTAATCTTGCTGCCGCGTTGGGCTTTCTCTTTGTCAGAAAGTGCTTTGATTTTATCTACAAAGTGTACCAGGTTGAGTGTACTCGAACTATCGTTTTGTTGAATAGGGGTGAGGTAAAGCGTACCTGACTGGATAATGGCCGCTTCCAGAAAAATATCCCGTTTCAAAATCAACCTGCTGAGGTTGAAGTTCATGTAAAATGAACCCACCTGCAGCATATCATTGTTTTCAGGATCGGTTAGGGTGAAATTGTTAAACTGCAGCCTGTCGTACCAGAGCAAGTAAAAGCGATCAAATTTCCCTGTATACCCGGTTTGTTTTTCAATGCTCGAAAGAATAGCATTACTGATGCGCAGTTGCACCGCAGGTAGCTGCACCAGCACAAAAACAAGGAAGAAAAGGCCAATGATGAGCGTAATAAGATAGAGGCTTATCTTTGCTGTCCATTTTTTGATAATTTGCCAATTCATTACTTCTGATGAAACCCCTGATACTTGCTATAGAATCTTCTTGCGATGAAACCTCTGCTGCTGTTATCAGCAAAGGCAAAGTACTTAATAATATCATCGCCTCGCAAACCATACACCAAAAATACGGGGGTGTTGTGCCTGAACTTGCCTCGCGTGCACACCAACGAGACATTGTTTGGGTAGTTAACGATGCCATTCAGAAAGCAGGTATACAATTGAAAGAAATTGATGCTGTTGCCTTTACACGTGGCCCCGGTTTGCTGGGTTCTTTAATGGTAGGGCTTTCATACGCCAAAGGCCTTGCGCTGGCCTTGGATATTCCGCTTATTGAAGTAAACCATATGCAGGCACACGTGTTAGCGCATTTCATTGATGAGCCCAAACCCACCTTGCCATTTGTGTGCTTAACCGTAAGTGGTGGGCATACCCAGCTTGTTTTGGTTAGGGATTATTTGGATATGGAAGTGATTGGTCAAACCCAGGATGATGCAGTAGGTGAAGCCTTTGACAAGGCGGCTAAACTGCTGGGCTTTCCTTATCCCGGGGGGCCGCAAATCGATAAACATGCGCAGCAGGGAAATGATCAGGCATTTACATTTTCTGAAACCATTATGCCCGGACTGGATTTTTCCTTTTCAGGGATCAAAACTGCCTTCATGTATTTTCTGAGAGATCAACAGGCAAAAGATGCTGACTTCATCAAAAACAATTTGCATGATATATGTGCAAGTCTGCAAAGGCATTTGGTTGAAATGCTGCTTAAACGCCTGAAGCAGGCAAGCAAGCAAACTGGCATAAAAGAAATTGCCATAGCCGGTGGTGTTGCGGCAAACTCAGCCTTGCGTAAAGCCATTGAAGTTAATGGAAAAGCTTTGGGCTGGAATACCTACATACCCGCATTTGAATATTGTACTGATAATGCCGCCATGATAGCCATTGCTGCACATTACAAATATTTGCAAAATGAATTTGCTGATCTTGATGTTTCACCTTTGGCGCGGATGCCCATTTGAGTATGAAAGATATTTTTAAACCGGGCGATCAAAAACTTTACAGCACAACAGTAAGTGCAACAGATGTGGCTGCGTTTCATGGAGAGGTAGTGCACGCAG
>DAOLDI010000619.1:0-1754 GCA_035327445.1 Cyclobacteriaceae bacterium
CTAAATGGCATTGGTTTCAGGGCGTACTCTCATGTAATGGAGGAGACTTCAGACCTTGAACTAAGAAGATTATCACGATTGATGCTTGAAAATCCTGATTACAGCTTTGAAGTTGGGGCTTATCAATACAATTATTTGGAAGATTCTGTTTTAAGTGTACCTGATCTTACCGAGTTGATTCTGGATACAGTCTATTTTGAAAAGGAAGTGTTTGTTGATTCCCTGAATCGTGCAGTTACAATTGATTCTATCTCCATTCATTACACTTATCACAATGATCGCAGCTCAAAACAAGCAAGGTCTGTAGTGAATGCATTAATTGCCTATGGCGTACCTGAACAACAAATCCGATATGCGGCTTATCGCAAAGAATATGACGAGGAGTTGGCCATCATAAGTCCCTTAATTCGTGTTAGGGTATTAAAAAAATTCAACGACTAATCGGCACAACAACAACTGTCTGATCCCACATCAATACCATTTCAATTTCATCATCATGTGGTTCAAAACTAATGGTAAACTGTTCAAATACTTTTTCCTGGAATACTGCAGGCACAATTACTTGTAAGGCATCTCTCTCTGCTACCCGGTTAGCTTCTCCTTTTGCATTTATGCCCCACTGCCCGGTTTGCGTATTAAAAATTATTGTCCAGTAATCTGCTTCTGGAATTGTCCATAATGAATACTTACCAGGCTTTAGTGTTTTGCCTTTAATACTAATCTCTTTATTGCTTGAAAAGGTGCTGGCTTCATTTGCCCCAGTTCGCCAAACTTTACCGTAGGGCACCAGGCCTCCAAAAATTACGCGATCTTTTTTCCATGGTCTGTTATAGCTTACTTCCAGTTTAATGTTACCGTCATCATAAACAACAAGCTCTTCGGGGCTAAAGGATTTGGTGTACTTACGAAACACAAAAAACATGGCAACCAAAATGGCGGCTATAATACCCAAACCCAGCAGTACTTTCTTCATAAAGCTTTCCCTTTATAATTAATTTTCTCTAACACAAGTTTTATACAGTTGTTCTTATTCAACGAAAAAACTTACTTTTGGGCTAATGTATCAAGAATTATTATTTGTATAACTAAAGTATAGTGATATGGACGCATCATGGACTCCCTTCTACGTAGTTATTGCCCTGTTTATTCTGGCCATCATTTCTCCATGGGTATTCCCCAATAAAATGGTTAGCAAGCATAAGAATGATATAAAATACTAATCAGATAAATCCCCATTCATGAGGGTCTGCATTTTCTGTGGGGCGTACAGTGGTATTCATTCCGTCCACGCAGAAAACGCTGCATTAATTGCTCAAATCTTAGCACAAAGAGGTCACACTATTATTTATGGTGGTGGTAAAGTTGGCCTTATGGGTATTGTAGCTGATACTGCGCTGCAACATGGGGCAGAAGTAATTGGCGTTATCCCGGATTTTCTGATTGCCCGTGAAGTAGGCCATAAGGGACTTACAGAAATGATTGTGGTTAAAAGCATGCATGAGCGCAAACAAAAAATGGCGAACCTGGCTGATGTTTTCATTGCATTAAGTGGGGGCTGGGGCACTTTGGATGAACTGGCCGAAGTTCTTACCTGGAAACAACTTGGTTTAATAAAACAACCTATAGGTGTTCTAAACGTTGAGGGGTATTACAATGGGCTACAGATTCAAATGGAAACCATGCAGAAAAATGGCTTCCTTAGGGTAGAAAATCTGCATTCTATAAACTTTGCCGAAAAACCTGTGTTGTTATTG
>DAOLDI010000620.1:0-1754 GCA_035327445.1 Cyclobacteriaceae bacterium
GGGTATTTGGGCAGCCGATCTCATCTTATTACCCATTGGCCTGTTTTTCTTAAGGCAGGCCCGCATTGATGCACGCTTGTTTGATGCCGATTACTACCTGATTGCCATGGATAAGTTAAAAAACTGGCTAAATCGCAAGAAAAATATAAACTCTGCCACTGCCTGAGTTTTGGAATTGTGAGTATTCAGCTTACTTTTGCGCTTTATTAAAGGAAATTAAAGAAAGATGTTGACAACAGAGAAAAAGCAAGAGCTTTTCAAAAACCACGGGATAGCCAAAAAAGCGGAAGATACGGGCTCTCCAGAATCACAAATTGCGCTTTTCACAACCAGAATTAATGATTTAACAGCGCATTTGAAAACACACCCTAAAGATTTCGCAACCCAGTTGGGCTTGATGAAATTAGTAGGAAAGCGTAAGAAATTGCTTAATTACTTGCAGAGCACAAATATCGACAGGTATAGAGCGATATTGGCCGAGTTAAACCTAAGAAAGTAATCGCCAGAAAAAATAACATTCGGGGAATCCACACAGGATTCCCTTTTTCACATTATAACACCCGGGTAATTCGTTCGTAATTATCCCATTATTTAAAATTTTATGAGACCTCAAGTAGTATCAAAATCTGTTAAACTGCCTGATGGCAGAGAAATTATTATTGAAACAGGAGAATTAGCCCGCCAGGCCGATGGCTCTGTTGTAATTAAAATGGGTAAAACCATGTTGTTGGCAACTGTTGTGGCTGCACAAGAAGCCAAAGAAGGTGTTGACTTTTTACCCCTATCGGTAGATTACCAGGAAAAGTTTGCTTCAACCGGTCGCATTCCGGGTAGCTTCATGAAGCGTGAAGGCAAACTATCAGATTATGAAGTATTGATCAGCCGCCTGGTTGACCGCGCCATCCGTCCCTTATTCCCTTCAGATTATCATGCCGATACCCAGGTAAACATCATGCTTATTTCTGGCGAACCGGAATCACTGCCTGATGCACTTGCAGCCTTTGCGGCCTCTGCTGCGCTTACTATCTCTGATATTCCTTTTCAGGGCCCTATTTCAGAAGTAAGGGTTGCAAGAATAGAGGGTAAGTACATCATCAATCCCAGCATGCAAGACAAAGAGCGAGCTGATATCGATTTAATTGTAGCTGCTTCTGCTACAGAAATTCTGATGGTTGAAGGTGAGATGAAAGAAGTATCGGAGCATGAAATGCTCGAAGCTTTGAAGTATGCGCATGATGTTATCAAAACACAATGCGCAGTGCAGGTTGAACTAGCGCAAGCGCTTGGACAAAAAGAAAAGAGAGCTTACGAGCATGAAGTAAACGATGAAACTTTGCGTGAAGAAGTTTTCAAGATGTTTTATGATAAGGCTTATGAAACTGCCGGCAGATGCATCGCCAATAAAAAAGAAAGAAGCGATGCTTTCAAACAAATTATTGATGAATACCTGAACGCACTTCCTGAAGATACTGAAGTGAACATGGACCTTGTTAAAAAGTATTACAAAGAAGTTCAGAAGAAAGCCAGCAGAGATTTGGTCTTAAATAAAGCTGTGCGTTTAGATGGCAGAAAGACTAATGAAATCAGAAACATTTGGAGCAGCGTAGATTATTTACCCGCAACACATGGTTCTGCTTTATTTACACGTGGCGAAACGCAATCACTTACAACCGTAACTTTAGGTACCAAGCTCGATGAGCAAATTATTGATGGCGCCATGTATGCAGGTTACAGTAAGTTTTTATTGCATTATA
>DAOLDI010000621.1:0-1751 GCA_035327445.1 Cyclobacteriaceae bacterium
AATCGAATGTTACAAGGCCGCTATAGATAGTATCAATTGCTGGCTGACTAAGCTTATGGTTAAGCTTTTTCCTCTTCTTAAGTATCAAATTGAACTTGGCGAAAAAATGTAGTTGTGCTTTAAATAGCGCCCATGCATGTTTAGGTAAGCCGTTGACTAAGAAGAGTATGGCTGCTGACCAATCCATGATAATGCGCAGTGGCAACTTATAACTAAGTTCAGAGGCTTTTAAATGCCGGCTGATGAGGTCATAGTTATTTCTGAAATTTAAATAGGTTTTAAGTGGATTAGTTTTGGATAGGGTACCTCCACCTACGTGATATACAGTGCTTTGTGGTATGCAATACAAGTTATAACCAGCCCTATGTAGTTTCCAGCACAAATCAATTTCTTCCATGTGGGCAAAAAAGTCAGCATCAAGCCCACCCATTTCTTTATAAAGCTGGGTTCTGATCATCATACAGGCACCACTGGTCCAGAATACTTTGTGCTCTTGCTGGTATTGCCCTTGATCTTGCTCAGTAAAATCAAATAACCGACCCCTGCAGAAAGGATATCCCATACTGTCGATGAAACCTCCTGCTGCACCGGCATATTCAAAGTAAGCTTTTTGCTTTTGCTGCAATATTTTGGGTTGCACAGCCGCAACATCAGGATTTTGCTTCAGCTTAAGGCAGAGCGGATTAAGCCAGTTGGGGCTTACTTCAACATCAGAGTTCAGCAGTACCGTATAAGTATGATCAATTTGTGATATCGCAAGGTTGTAGCCTTCACAGAAACCATAATTCTTGTCAAGCTGGATAACACGAATAAGCTGATGATGCTCTTTCAACCAATTTGCCGAATCGTCAGTAGACGCATTATCAGCAATAATTATTTCAGCCTCTGCACTGTGGGCAATAACTGAAGGCAGGAATTCTTTCAGGTAATGGCAACCGTTATAATTTAAGATAACTACTGCGATTTCTGACATTACATCATTCCTCCTAAATCAAACCCTGGTATGTTTGGTATTAATCCCTCTGTTGATTTTCTCATTTCTTCACGGGCCAGCACATCTACCTCTTCCATGGCTTTGTTGATAGCGGCAATGGCAAGATCTTGCACAAGTTCTTTATCGCTGGCTTTCAGGATATCAGCATCAATGTCAAGAAGAATCACTTGTTTTTTTCCGTTTACGGTGGCCTTCACCATACCTGCGCCAGCTTCTGCACTTGCTTTTATGTGTACCAGGTTATCCTGCGCTTCTTTCACTTTAGCCTGGACTTCTTTCATTTTGCCAAGCATTTTCATCATGTCAAACATATTATTCTGGATTTGGCCGCAAATTAAGGCTTTCTGAATAACACAACGCTACCACTGCGTGTGAAGTTGCGCCCTTCTGCATCGGTTAGTTCGCAAATGAACTGATAAGTACCTTCTGGTTGAATTTTTCCGCGATAGGTGCCGTCCCAACCTTGTTGTATGTTTTCAGAAGTAAAAACAAGCTCACCCCAACGGTTAAAAATTTTCATTCTGAAAGAACTAACGTACTGACCAAATACTCTGAATTCATCGTTCAGATTATCGTTGTTGGGTGTAAATGCAGTGGGGAAATATATATTAGGTTCTTTAATAAAAGTAACAATGTTCGACTTTACATCAGGTAAGCCAATTCCATTAAATATGGCAGTAACTCTATAGTATACGCGCTGATAAAAGGGATCTGGAACATCATCAATAAAACTTGTAGCTGCCCCTACATTGTATGT
>DAOLDI010000622.1:0-1750 GCA_035327445.1 Cyclobacteriaceae bacterium
ACTCTTCCGGTGAAATTAGAACCGTAAGAAAGAGGTAAAAGTGGAATGGCTTCTTCCAGGTCTTTTGTGATTTGGGTAAACACTTCGCTCATGGTATTTCTGCGCGCGCTCTTGTCGTCAGGGTCTGGTTGTTCAAGAATAATTGGTACAGGCCCGAAAATTCTGAACAACTCGAAGTAGTAGAAGGCACGTAAAAATTTCGCTTCAGCCTGGTATTGCTTAATTACATCTGATGTAATCTCAACATTATTTAATACCTGGTTGGCCCTGTTAATGCCGAAGTAGTTCTTCTTCCAGAAGCTAATAGTTTCAGGAGTTAGTGGTGTAACCGTTAGGTCATCAATTTGCTGCCAGCCGGGCTGGTCAAAATTGCTTGGGTCTCCGCCTGCACGTGCATTGTCTGAACGTATTTCGCCCAGCATTACAGACGATGCCCAGAAGCCATCCACAATACTCCATTTTAAAGGACTGTAAGCAGCGATTAAACCATTGAACACCTGACCCTCTGAAATGTAGAAGTTAACAGAGAGGTATTTATTCTGTGGCTCAACATCAAGGAAGTCGTTACATCTGATGGTTAAGAAGATAAAACCTATGGCGATAATTATTTTTGAATATGTTTTCATACTTCTGTGTTGTTTAGAATGAAGCATTAATTCCTAGTCCGGCAGTGCGCAGTTGCGGATAAAATCCTTTGTCGATGGCGGTGTCCAGAATCCACCCGTTGGTTCCTATTTCCGGATCAAGTCCGGTATAACCTGTTATGGTAATCAGGTTATCGAATGATGCATATACACGCACTGATTTCATTTTTGCCTTGTCAACAATGTTGCGAGGCAGGTTATAGCCTATTTGAAGATTCTTTAAGCGCAGGTATGATCCGTCTTCTACAAAGAAATCTGAAGGCCTTGCATTGTTGTTGGTATCAAAAGTGGTAAGGCGAGGATAGCTTCCGTTTGGATTGCTCTCAGTCCATCGGTCAAGCCACTCAACCTGGTAGTTGTTATTGATTACATCTTGTCTTTCGTATGAGCGGAAAATCTCATTTCCAATGCTTGCGGCAAATAGTGTGCGTATATCAAATCCTTTCCATGATACTGAAACATTGAAACCCATTGTAAGCCAGGGCCAGGGATTACCAATGTTGGTGATGTCTTCATTGTCAATTCTTCCATCACCATTTACATCTACAAATTTTAAATCACCGGGTCTTGCATTAGGCTGAATTGGATTGCCATTATTGTTGATGTAACTGAATACATCAGACTGACTTCTGAAAATGCCCGCAGTTCTAAAGCCTCTGAAATAACCGATAGGCTGACCAACTTCCATGCGGGTAATCACAGCATTTCTTACTGGCCAGGTGTAGCCATCAATAAAGCCATTGTCAGTAACTTTTGTAACAGTGTTGCGCAGTGTAGCTGCATTAAAACCAAGGTTGATTCTTACATCTCTTATTCTTTTTCTGTAAGATGCTTCAAGTTCAATTCCTTGATTCACCACCTCACCCACGTTGGCAATAGGAGGTCTGTTGCCAATGTATATAGCAGTTGTAGCTGCCATCAATAAGTCTGAAGTAGTTTTGCGATAGTAATCAACTTCAATAGTGAGCTTGTCATCCAACAATCCAATTTCAAGACCTATATCAAGTTGTCTACTTTCTTCCCATTTCAAATTAGGATTGTCAAGAAAGAGAGAAGAAAGTCCCTGATAAATGGTGGTATTGTTGGGTTTTCCTAAAGGATATATT
>DAOLDI010000623.1:0-1740 GCA_035327445.1 Cyclobacteriaceae bacterium
TGCAGGATGTAAGTGGTTTCATGGTGGGGAGCAAAGCAGAGCACGGAGGAATAATAAAAGACGGAGCTAAAATGGTAAATGCCATGGCCAATTCTACAGTGCCAAAGTTTACCATCATTACGGGTAATTCATATGGTGCTGGTAATTATGCCATGTGCGGAAAAGCTTATGATCCGCGCCTCATTTATGCATGGCCAACAGCACAAATTGCGGTAATGAGTGGGGCCTCGGCAGCAAAAACTTTATTGCAAATTAGGGTAGCCGCATTAAAAGCAAAAGGCAAAAATCTTTCTAAAGAGGAGGAAGATGCTTTGCTGAAAGAAATTACCGACAGGTATAATGAACAGCTCAGCCCCTTCTACGCTGCCGCAAGGTTATGGGTTGATGGCATCATCGATCCGCGGGAAACACGCAAAGTAATTTCTATGGGTATTGAAGCGGCCAATCATGCTCCGGTTGAAAAATTCAATGTCGGCATTATTCAAACCTGAAAAAATCTGTAAATTGTTCGAGTGTTAAGCAGGCTGCTTGTCTGCAAAATTATTCTCCTGCATGAAAGACGCTGAATTTAAAGCCCTTGTTTCCTTACTTGATGATGATGACACACAGGTTGTTTCTCATGTTGAAGAAAAGATAAGATCATTAGGTAAAGAAGTGATTCCATTTCTTGAGCAGGAGTGGGAGAAGAATTTTAATCCTGCAGTTCAAAAACGTATAGAAGATATCATTCATGATTTACAGTATGAACAGGTAAAAGAAAAGCTGAGGGCTTGGTATGCAACAGAAGACCGTGATTTACTTACCGGTATGTGGATTGTTTCTACCTATCAGTATCCCGATCTGGAATTCTCGAAACTAAGTCATGAAATTGAACAGATCTATCAGAACGTTTGGCTTGAGTTTAAACCAGATCTTCATCCGCTCGATCAGGTCAAGATTATCAACGGTGTACTTTTTCAAAAGCTGAAGTTCGGTGCCAACACAAAAAACTTTCATTCTCCCGGCAACAGTATGTTGAATGTTGTGCTGGAAACACACAAGGGAAATCCGATTTCGCTTTGTATCATTTATTTGCTGATTGCAGCAAGACTGAAATTACCAATTTACGGAGTAAACCTGCCCAACCTTTTTGTGCTGACCTATAAAGACGATCGGTACAAACAATTTTATATCAATGCTTTCAACCGCGGTTTGATTTTTTCTAAGGAAGACATTGAGAATTACATTCATGAACTGCGGATGGTACCCGAGCCCGCTTTTTTTCAGCCCTGCGACAATGTAGAGATCATCAGAAGAGTATTGCGAAACCTCATCATGTCTTTCGAAAAAATTGGTGAACATGCCAAAGCTGAAGAAGTGAAAGGCTTATTGCTCGAAATAGTTGATGGTCTTGATTTAGGATTATAAACTTGTTGGACAAGGCGTAGTGTAACACAATACATAACCATCCTTTACTTCATATTCAAGTTCCACTATTTTGTTTACATCAGGCATTCTGATTTCTCCATGCATAATTCCCTGTTCTGCAAAATCAAAAGGCGCTATCAGCAATTGTTTTTTGAAAGTAACATTGCCCTTACTGTAATATTTAAAAAGAGATTCTTTGGCCGACCAATACAAACAGATTCTTTCAGCCTCATTGTTGGTTTGTGTAAGTTCCTCCTCAGACAAAAACCTTGGGGCAAGTTTTAAAAGTTTATCGCGCACTTGCTCAATATCAATACCCACCGTATGCCGCGT
>DAOLDI010000624.1:0-1739 GCA_035327445.1 Cyclobacteriaceae bacterium
AAAAACGGGTAACACGGCATTTACTTTTCCTACAGGTAATAGTGGTATTTACAGACCGGTTGCAATTTCTGCACCTGGAGTTGCCAGTCATCAATTCAGGGCACAATACTTTTTTGCTGCCCAGGCTTTCGGAAGTAATTTAGATCCAACTTTTACTTCTATAAGTAGTTGCGAGTATTGGACAGTTGACCGCACCATAGGCACCTCTAATGTTACGCTTACCTTAGGTTGGAATTCCATGGATTGTGCAGGGCCATATATTACTTCGCTTCCTGAAACAAGAGTAGCCCGTTGGACAGGTGCTGTATGGGAGAACCTTGGAAATGGTGGCACAACAGGTGATGTTGATTCAGGAACAATAGTTACAAGTGCAGCTGTAACATCATTTAGTCCTTTTACCATAGCCACAGCTGCCGTACCTGGAGATTATCGCTCTGCGGCAACAGGTAACTGGAATGTTTTGGCTAACTGGGAACGCTGGAATGGAACAGACTGGGTAACACCAACAGCAGGACAGGGGACACCGGGCGCTACTTCTGGTAATATCCAAATCAGGAGCGCTCACAACATCACCTTAACAACAAATCTTGAAGTTGATCAGCTTACCATCAATGGAACATTAACGCTCAATTCGGGTATCACCCTCAGCGCAGGTCCTAACCCCATCATGATGGTGGTTAACGGTACTGTAAATAATCCGGCTGCATCAACTATAAGTTCAAGTATTTCAAATGCCTTTTACAATCCTGGCTCTTTGTATATTCACAATACAACTGCAGCCAATGGAGGTGTTGTACCTACCGCTAATTGGAATGTGGCCTCTACACTTCGTATCGCCTTAACGCAAAATCAAAACCATACATTTACTTCAACAAGTTGGAGCCAGGCTTTCGGTAATGTGGAAGTTGACATTGTTCATGGTGCAATGGGTGGTCCTAAAAATCACAATTTCAACGGATTGTTGACAACAGTCAATGGAAACCTAAGTTTCCTCAATATTGGCGGAGGACCTCCAAGTACAGTTACCCTGGCAGGTGCCGGCAGTCATACTATAAATATTGGGCGTGACTTAATTCTAAACATAGATGGCAATGTTGATAAAGCCCTCATTTTAAACGGTGCGGGAGGAACAACAACTGTAAACCTTTCGGGTGATTTTATTGCCAGCAGAGGAACCTTGAATAGTTCTGGTCAGGGAGACCTTGTATTCAGTAGCTCTGCCCTACGAAACTTTACTCGTGCAGCAGCAAATAACAGCATAACGGGTAATGTCAATTTCATTATACCATCCAACGCCATAGTTAATTTCGGTACAAGTGCCATTGAAGGTGATGGTAGCTTTAGTTTATCAGGCGAGATGCGCATGCAACATGTGCAAGGTTTAGATGATGTTTTATTGAATACCGGTGCTAAAAATTTTAATGCCAACAGTACCATCACGTATAATGGAAGTACAGATCAGGAGTTTGGTACTTTATATCCGGCAAGTCCTGCAGCGGGTATTAACGTAGTTGTTAATAAAGCCGCAGGAATTTTATCAACATCATCAGCCAACACAAGTATAACAGGTGCTTTGCGTTTGCTTGCAGGAACATTGGATATTGCTACAGTTGCACCGAGCGATAATACCTTAAGTTTGAATGGCCATGTTGAAATAAGTGCAGGCTTATTAGCTGGTAATGCAGAAGCCATATTGAGCATAGGAGGCGCAGGTACGCTTGATCAGATCAACTTTGCAC
>DAOLDI010000625.1:0-1738 GCA_035327445.1 Cyclobacteriaceae bacterium
TTTTAAAAGTTGTGAGATCAACCCGGGCTATCCTGGGTGTATTGTTGCCATTGGCAAATGCCCAACGACCATCATGCTCACCTTTTGTTGTGGAAAGTGCGATGTGGTGAAGATCGTCCCAAGGCACAAAGCCATGTGATGTATTCAACATGGGAATAGATTCCTCACTGTATCCATATCCGTTTTCGGGATGAACAGAAAATACGGGAATGATTTTAAAAACTCGGCCAGAGGGTAGTCCAACCACACTCATTTGACCATTAAAACCACCTGATACGAAATTGTAAAATTCATCGTATTGTCCGGGTGGTACATAAACACGCGAGGCCATATCAGAACCAAACTGTGAGGTTGGGCTCTTCGGCTTACAAGCACCTGCCAGTACCAATAGGGTAACTGCAAGTGTATAGCTGAGATATTTAAACATCTTATTCATAATTTATTTTTTAAGTGATTTATTAGTTAATCCTCATCATTTTCGCGCATGAACTCAAGTATATCCCTGGCATCACCAATAGATACATTTTGATTAGGCATACGCATTAAGCAAAGTTCTAAGAGTGCCTGCGCGGTTGGGTCATTATCAAGCATCACATCAACATTGGTAATCATGTTCATGATCCACTCTGGTTTTCTTTTGCTTGTAATTCCTTGAAAACCCGGGCCAACTACGCGCACATCATCAAGGCGATGACAAGCCTGGCATTTCATTTCATAAATTGATTTACCGCGGGCAATTCTGTCTTGTTCAAGGGGAGTGTTAAGTGTAACATTCTTAACTTCTCCAATGCCTTTGCCATCTGCACCTGGCTTTTGTACTTTTTGTCCGGCCGGTACATTGCCATGAATGTCTTCAAAGCTTTCTCTCGGAGTTTTGGGTTTATCTGGTGCACATGACCAGATTAACATTGCGCCAACAACAATTACGGGAACTAATAGTTTTTTAATCATAACATTACAGGTATTGGGTTAAACATATATTTTGTGGTCAATTAGTTTGAGTGATCCGTTTTCTTCCATTTTCTTCACAGTTCTTATTACGGTCTCTACACGCAACCCGCTCATATCAGCCAGTTGTTGCCGGGTAAGGGGTACCTGGTATCCATTTTCATCAAATTGATCAATACGTTCTTTATTAGACTCTTTCAGGTATTTTAAGAGACTGTTGATTCTGTGTTCAGGATCGTAGAATGAAATTTCTGATAATATCATAGACTTATATTTAAGTCGCTGACATAGCACTTGGTCCAATGTCAGATGTATCTCAAAATTCTCACGTAACAGCCGAAAGAGGTTTTCTTTCGATAGCTTCCACACAACGGAATCGGCTAATGCAATTGCCGAACTCGGATACGGGAAATTACAAAATAGTGGAGGCTCTCCAAAGCTATCGCCATCATTAAATATGCTTTGAATAAATTCTTGCCCTTCTTCGCTATAACTAACTAATTTTATCGTGCCTTCATCTACTTCGTAGTAGAAATTAGCCTCAGCTCCCTCATGAAATAGAATTTGATTTTTTTTCAATCCTACGGCCTTTGCTCCGTATTTGATAAGAATTTCTGCCTTTATCATAGTGTATGATTTACAATTACTTTGTAAAACTATCTTCTTAACAACAGAGCAACTATGACATTTGTCAGGAATAAGCTTTATATCATCTGCAATAGCTTTTAGGCCTGTAAAAAATATAAAAACTGATGCAATGATTATTTGCTTGCGCATTTTTTCTGATTTG
>DAOLDI010000626.1:0-1737 GCA_035327445.1 Cyclobacteriaceae bacterium
GTCTTGTCCTTCCCTATCCAGTTTATTGATGAAGCAAATAACCGGTGTGTTGCGCATGCGGCAAACTTCCATCAGCTTTTCAGTTTGCATTTCCACTCCTTTCACACAATCAATCACCATAATTACAGAATCAACCGCAGTGAGGGTGCGGTAGGTGTCTTCGGCAAAATCCTGGTGACCGGGCGTATCAAGCAAGTTGATTTTAATGTCTTTATAATTGAAGCCCATTACCGAAGTGGCCACCGAAATACCTCTTTGCTTTTCAATCTCCATCCAGTCAGACCTGGCATGGTCTTTTATTTTGCTGGATTTCACCGCACCGGCCTTTTGAATGGCCCCACCAAAGAGCAGCAGCTTTTCGGTAAGGGTAGTCTTGCCCGCATCGGGGTGGCTGATGATGCCGAAGGTTCTGCGTTTGGAGATTTCCTGTTCTAAACTCATGCGTAAAATTTCAGGTCGCAAAGGTAAAAAAATCGTAATGTGTTGGCTGATTATTAGTTGACAAAGCAGAAAATAGGTCAATTGGGATATTTCCCTGGTAAAACTCGTTGATTGCTTCTGCCATCCTGTCACTTTTTGGCCCAAAATCCCCGCTGGCACAGGCATTGATAAGCTAAAAGAGCTTTAAAATCAGTAATCAAGAAAATACATATAATCATGGGAAAAATTATTGGAATTGACCTGGGTACTACCAACTCTTGCGTGGCCGTAATGGAAGGTAACGAGCCGGTTGTTATCCCTAACAGCGAAGGCAGAAGAACAACGCCTTCTATTGTTGCCTTTATGGATGAAGGCAAAGGCGAGCGCAAAGTGGGCGACCCTGCTAAAAGACAAGCCATCACCAATCCAAAAAATACAGTCTCTTCTGTGAAGCGATTCATGGGTAAGAAGTATGACGATGTGAAGGAAGAGATGAAAATCATTTCTTACCAGATTGAAAAAGGCAATAATGACACCGTGCGTGTGCGCATTGGTGACAGATTGTACACCCCGCAGGAAATCTCTGCCATGATTCTTCAGAAAATGAAGAGCACAGCTGAAGATTACCTGGGCCAGTCAGTTACAGAGGCGGTTATTACCGTGCCTGCATATTTTAACGATGCAGAACGCCAGGCTACTAAAGAAGCCGGACAAATTGCAGGTTTGGATGTGAAGCGCATCATCAACGAGCCTACTGCCGCAGCTTTGGCCTACGGGTTAGACAAGAAAAACAAAGACATGAAAATCGCGGTGTTCGACCTTGGCGGTGGAACCTTCGATATCTCTATACTTGAACTGGGCGATGGTGTATTTGAAGTGAAATCAACCAATGGTGATGTACACCTGGGTGGAGATGACTTCGATTTACGCATCATGAACTGGTTAGCAGATGAGTTTAAATCAGAAGAGAACGTTGACTTGCGCAAAGACCCTATGGCTTTGCAACGCTTAAAAGAAGCTGCAGAAAAAGCCAAGATTGAATTGTCAAGCTCAACTGAAACTGAAATTAACTTGCCTTATGTAACCTCGGTTGATGGTGTACCTAAGCACCTGGTAAAAAAATTAAGCCGTTCAAAGTTTGAACAATTGGCTGATGATTTAATCAGAAGGTCATTAGAGCCTTGCCGCAAAGCGATGCAAGATGCTGGCTTACAGAATTCAGATATTGATGAAGTAATTCTGGTGGGTGGTTCTACCCGTATTCCTAAAATTCAGGAAGAGGTAGAAAAATTCTTCGGCAAAAAACCTTCAAAAGGT
>DAOLDI010000627.1:0-1726 GCA_035327445.1 Cyclobacteriaceae bacterium
TGTCAGCGACCACCAGATTGGCGCCTTACTTTGGGCGGCATATCCTGAGCGTGTGGCGCAACAAGTGAAAGCAAATACAGCTCGATACAAATTAATGAATGGAAGACAGGCTTCATTGCCTGCGCAAGATGCACTTAGTCGTGAAGCATTTCTTGTTGTGGCGCAGTTAGATGCCGGTCAGCAGGAAGGAAAAATTTTTCTGGCAGCAGCCATTGATAAAGATGAACTCGAATTGCACAGCCAGACACAAATGGTAGTGCGCTGGGATGAAACGCGGGAGATGATAGCCGCAGCTGAAGAAAAACGTTTGGGAGCAATTTTGATTTCGCAAAAGGCTTTACATCAAATCAGCGATGCAGCAATCATTACATGCTGGTGTGAAATCATCAGGGAAAAAGGATTAAAATTTTTAGGATGGGATGAAGCGCAGGAACAATGGCAAGCTCGCGTGATGAGTTTGCGAACCTGGAGAAAAGAGGAAGCCTGGCCGGATGTAAGCGAAGCTTACTTATTGCAAACACTTGAAGACTGGCTATCACCTTTTTTATCAGGTATCACCAAAAGACAAGAATTGCTGAAGCTCGACCTTGAAGCTGTATGCACAAGTATTTTGCCCTGGGATTTGCAACAGCAATTGAATAAACTAGCGCCCACACGCATGGAAGTGCCCAGCGGTTCCATGATTAAACTGAAGTACGACATGCATGGCGCTGCTCCGGTGCTGGAAGTGCGCCTGCAGGAACTATTCGGCATGTTGCAAACACCAACAGTAAATGAAGGCAAAAACAAAATCATGATTCATTTGCTCTCACCCGGTTACAAGCCTGTGCAGGTTACACAAGATTTGAACAGCTTCTGGAAAAATACCTATCATGAAGTGCGCAAAGAGTTGCGCGCACGCTATCCCAAACACCATTGGCCGGAAGATCCTTTTACGGCAGAAGCAGTTCGTGGAATAAAAAAACGCATCAACAGAAATTAGCCAAACAATACACTACACATTATTTTGTTTGACTAAGGTTTCAATAAATTTTCATTATTCCATAGACGGAAAGTGCAATCAGATATATCTGCAATTAACAGAAGCATAGCGCCACTAATAGTTTCTCTAATGAAATTACTTGTTTCAACATCTAACTTAGTTGCTTTCGTTTTTCTGTTCAGAAACCAAATCGCGTGTGAGACTGATCATTTTACTTTTCGCTTCATTCTTTTTTATAGAGAGCCTTGCGCAAAAAATCAGTGGAAGAATTTTTGATGCGGATAACAATGAGCCACTTCCATTTGCCAATGTTACTTTATTGAACCCTGCCGACTCATCTGTAGTAGAGGGAGCTGTTACTGATTTTGATGGCAGGTTTGAAATTAATGGCAAGCCTGGTCAGTATATTTTTCGGGCCGGATTTGTTGGATATGAAAATCATTTTGAGCGATTAACATTAGAAAATCAAAACATCCGCATAAAAGATATTCGCTTGGGCGCAAGTGTGTCCGCGCTATCAGAAGTGGAGGTACGTGCAACAGCACTTCTTTTTGAAACAGATATAGATAAAAGAATTTATAATGTGGAAAACAGCATTGTGGCCGAGGGTGGAACTGCGGCTGATGTGCTTTCAACTTTGCCCTCCATACAAGTTGATGAAGAAGGAGGGATTTCCATGCGCGGCAGTGGTGCGGTGTTAATCTACATCAATGGCAGACCCAGCAATTTGAGCAGCGATGAAAT
>DAOLDI010000628.1:0-1722 GCA_035327445.1 Cyclobacteriaceae bacterium
AGTGGGAGCTGAGGGATTCGAACCCCCGACCCTCTGCTTGTAAGGCAGATGCTCTGAACCAGCTGAGCTAAGCTCCCTTTGTTTAAGGACTGCAAAGGTATATGAGATTTTGAAATACGCAAAAATCTCTGTTTTCAAGCCAAAAAAAATTAAAACAGGTCTAGCTGCTGCTTACTGAAAACCGATACCCCAGACCCTTCATGGTAATGATCTCAATATCAGGATCATCTTTCAGGTAATCGCGCAGCTTGGTAATGTAAACATCCAGGTTTCTGGAGTTAAAGAAAGAATCATCACCCCAAACTTGCTGAAGAATAAGTTTACGTTCTGTTGTGCCATTTATGTTATTGGCAAGTACCTGTAATAAGCTTGCTTCTTTATGAGAAAGTTTTTTCAGCTTATCACCCAAGCGCAGTTCATATTTTGAAGGTGAGAAAACGTATTTGCCTATAGCTATATTTTCTGTGTGATTACCAGGAGTCTTTTGTGCCAGCCGCACCAGGTTATTCATGCGCACAATAAGTTCTTCCATGCTAAAGGGTTTGCGCAGGTAATCATTGCCACCAGTTTCAAAACCTTTAAGTACATCATCGGTTTGGGTTTTGGCTGTAACAAAAATGATGGGTACTGCCGGATTAATGTTTCTTATTTCTTTAGCGATGGCATAACCATCTTTTGATGGAAGCATGATATCCAGTACGCAAATGTCGGGTTGTTGCTCCTGAAAAGATTGTACGGCCAATTTACCATCGCTCAGCATGTTTACTTCGAAGTTTCGGCTTTCCAAACTTTCTTTCACTATTCGGCCCAGAAAGGGCTCATCTTCTACATATAGAACTTTGATTTTATTCATTAAAGCTATACCCTGTTTACAGGCAAGTTAATGATAAATCTACTGCCTTTGCCTAAGGCGCTTTCCAGTTTAATGTTTCCGCCATGCTCTTCTATAACACTGTTAACATAGCTAAGTCCGAGGCCATAACCTTTTATATTGTGTACGTCTCCACTTGGTACCCTAAAAAACTTTTCAAAAACTTTTTTATGATATTCAGTTGAAATTCCGGGCCCGGTATCTGAAACAATTATGGTGAGATGATTTGCCTCTTGTATGATTTCAATATCAATATGTACACCACTGCCACTGTATTTCAGGGCATTGTCTAATAGATTGTAGATAACATTACTCAAATGAATTTTCGATCCAATCAAATGAAAATTACTTCCTGTTTTGTTGAACTGAACTTTAGCGCTTTGTTTTTCAAAAACCAGTTTCATGGCCGGCAAAATTTCTTCAACCAAGGCGGCAAGATCAAAATCTTCTTTGTCTACTACTATACCCCTTTCTTCAAACAAAGCTGTTTTCAATACTTTATCGGTCATCAGGCTCAGTCTGTTTAATTCATTCTGCGCCATATCAAGGTATTCGTTCTTTAATTCAGGCTTGTCCATCACATTAAAATTCCTGATGGCCTCCAGCGCAACGCTTACGGTTGCTACAGGTGTTTTTAGTTCATGCGTCATATTACTGATAAACTCATTCTTGATTTGCATGAGCTGTTGTTGTGCGCTCAGGTTTTTATGCATGATGTAGAAAGAACCTATCGTTATCAAACTAAGCACAAGACAGAACAAGAACTGTGGTAACATATCTGCTAAAATCTTTTGATCCGGATTGGGGAAATAAGCCACCCACATATCGAAGGGACCAACCGGTACCGGATC
>DAOLDI010000629.1:0-1720 GCA_035327445.1 Cyclobacteriaceae bacterium
TGCTCTTAATCTTTCAATGAGCCCCTTAAGATGAAATAGGCAAAATACACCAGCAAGGCAATGGCAGCGCCATTTTGTTTCGGATCTCCGTGCCAGGGCGAACCCCAGGTGTAGTTGGCCCAAATCATGCCCGTAATGATGCCTAAAATACCCAAAGCTGTACCGGCATGCGCAAATGATCTCGAGGCTATATCATTAATTTTCAGGGGATTAGTAAGATACTTGATGGCATACACTACCGAAGTAAGGTACAAAATCACCATGCCGAACCACATGGGTACATGAAAGTACAGGGCTCTGATGGTTTCATTCACCACATTAAGTCGTGGTACTTCAAACAGCAGTCCGGCAAACATCACGTAAATCAGCAAGATCACACTTAGCAATTTCCACCAGTTTCGTTGCAGCATCTGAATTTTCTGAAAGATTCCTTACTTAATTAACTGCGCCAAATATACGGGAAGAGCAGGTAGGAGATTGTGACAGAAATCATATTTATGGCCAATAAAATGCCTAAATCAGGATAATTTAAAGAGGTGTCCAGCCCTTCAACACAATTTCGGGTAATGCGGATGGCCAACAGCAAGACAGAAATGATAACGGGAAAACTGAGGATGGCCATGAGCACATGGCTGTTAGTTGCGCGGGCCGCAATTCCGGATACCAATGTAAGCGAAGAAGCAAAACCAGTGGCTGCCAGCAATAGCGTTATCAGAAACATAACAGTATGCACTACCGGGTTGAAAATGATTAAACTGAACAATACATAACTCATGATGAAGAGCAGAAAGCATAAAATGGCATTGTAAGCCATTCTTGCCATAATGAGCTGATGCGCAGAAACAAGACTGAAATAGTAAATACTCTTCCCCCGGCTTTCCGTTAAAAAACTTTTGCCCACCGCATTAATGGCCGTGAATAAAGCAGCTATCCAGAACAAGGCACTCCAAACGGCTGTATTAATCAGGTTTTGCCTTAAACTAAAGGTAAAGTAAATGATGAGCACCGTGCTGAGCAGGTAAAGCGCCACACCTGCAATGGAGGAGCGCTCTCTGAATTCCAGTAGAATCTGCTGCAGAAATATGAGCCGGAAGTTTTTCAAATCAGGTCTATTTTAATGAGGTAAAAATCTGTTTTCCTGCTTAAGACACAAAACATTGGTAAAGTTTAAATATCAATTTGACAGGTATGCTGTAAATCAATCCATGTATACTAGATAAATGGCCGAAAAATTTAGTTTTGCAGGCTGATTGTTATTGTTTAAATGAACCCTCGGGAAAAAAAGGTATTGGTAACAGGCGCAGCCGGCTTTATTGGCATGCATTTGAGTAAGAGGCTGGCAGCGCTGGGTTACCAGGTGCATGGCCTGGACAACATGAATGAGTATTATGATGTGAACCTGAAAAAGGCCAGACTTAATTTATTGCTTGATCTTGAAAATTTCACCTTCCACCCGATTGATTTATCCGATAAAAAGTCTCTTGATCAACTTTTCGCTCAATATAAATTCAATTATGTAGTCAACCTGGCCGCGCAAGCAGGTGTAAGATATTCCATACAAAATCCTTACGCTTACCTGGATAGCAACCTCAGTGGCTTTTTAAATATACTCGAAGCCTGCAGGCATTTTAAAGTTGAGCATTTGGTTTATGCCTCATCCAGTTCTGTTTATGGTGCCAACAAAAAAATGCCTTTCTCTGTGCACGATAATGTTGATCAT
>DAOLDI010000630.1:0-1708 GCA_035327445.1 Cyclobacteriaceae bacterium
GCTCGAGCAGGTAAAGAAGATGGGTAACATCAAAGACCTTTTGGGCATGATACCCGGCATGGGCAAAGCCATGAAAGGCCTGGATGTGGATAATGATTCTTTCAAACCCATTGAAGCCATCATCAAATCGATGACACCTGAGGAAAGAACTAATCCTGATTTATTAACAGGTAGCCGCAAAGACCGCATCGCTAAAGGTAGCGGTACATCCATACAACAGGTGAATCAATTACTTAAGCAATTCACGGAAATGCGCAAGATGATGAAGACCATGAATAAGATGGGTGGAGGGAAGAGAGCGCTTTCTGCCTTGAATCCGTTTGGAAGGTAGGAGTATGTGCTTAGGTGTTAAGGTGTTTATGTGTTGAAGTCCTGATGTATTAATGTATTGATGTGTTAAAGTGCCTGCCTGCCAAAGCTCTAGCGTAGGCATGGCCTAATACTTCCTCTGCAAATACTCAAACAAACTTACATTCATCATCAGCAAAAGCATACCGTAGAAGGTATCTTCAAAAGGAATAGTGAACATGCGTATGCCTAAGTTCTCTGCATCATTATACCACACTACCTGTTCTTCCAGCATTGAGCCGGTGAGCAATCCGTTCACGATAAAGAAGGGGATGAGAATGAAAAGAAAGGCAAAATAAAATCTCCCTAAAAAATCAGGCTTCCACCAGAACACCTGCAGACAAATAAATACAGCCGTTGAAATGAAGGTTACTGATGTGTACCATTTGTCGAGATTAAGTATACCGAGTGTGAGTAAAAAGAAAATCAGCGCATAGGAAATATATTTTTGGTAAGGACCAAGTATATCGCGTTTGCTGTAATAGTTTACGGCTTCATAAGTAAATACACAGGCATAAGGTATGGTGATAAAAAACAACCACTCTTCTATGGGTAAGTTGATGAGGTAAATTCCGCTCAGGTATTTTGGGTTAAATCCCCACACGCCCATTTGCGTGAAGTAAACATCCCAGATAATAAAAATGGCTCCCGGAATCGCGATAGCAGGCGCAAGGTATTTCCACTTCTTAGAAAAATTTGCTTTGGGATGAAAACTAAATGCAAAGGGTAAGAGAATAGAAAAGAAGTTGATGAGCAGGTAGAGATATTTTGATTCTAGCATTTTACTTTTTTTAAATTCCAAATCTCAAATTCCAAATAACAAACCTCCCTGTAAGCAATTGTTTGGAATTTGGTTTTTGGAATTTGGTGCTTGCATCCTAACGAATTGTTTAGAGTTTGAAATTTGGATTTTGGTGCTTTTTTCTATTGCGTTTCCTGCCTGCTGCTTTTCATTTTGAAATTTTTGGGCTCATATTTTTTGGGTGCATACAGGAAACCAAAAGCTTCACAATCTTCTTTGCTGTGTTTGCTGTGGTGAATGTAATGTGCGTGAATCATGCGTTGTAAGTACTTGCTGCGCTTTGAAGGTCTCCACTTAATGCGCTGATGCACGATGATATCGTGAAAGATGAGGTAAAATGCTCCGTAGCAAAATATACCAATACCTATTGCCACCAGGTAAGGCCAACCGTACAAGCTACCGAAAAGTATAGCTAAAATAGAAGGGATGCTGAACACCAAAGCGAACAAATCATTTCTTTCCAGGGCGTGGTCATGCACAGAGTGGTGCGATTTATGCCATGTCCACAGAAAACCATGCATTACATATTTGTGAGTAAACCAGGCTACAAATTCCATA
>DAOLDI010000631.1:0-1702 GCA_035327445.1 Cyclobacteriaceae bacterium
GTTGGGAAAAACATTGCAGCGCCTGCAGGCTTCAAAGTAATTGATGCCAACGGATTGTTTGTGATGCCCGGCATTATTGATGCCCACTCGCACATTGCACTTGATGCCATCAATGAAGCAACAAGCCCCGTAACAGCTGAAGTATTTACGGGTGATGCCATTAATCCATTACAAATTTCCATTTACCGTGCTCTTGCCGGTGGTGTAACTGCTTCGCATGCCATGCATGGTTCTGCTAATGCCATTGGTGGTGAATGTGAAACCATTAAGCACAGGTATGGCATAACTGATCCGGAGTTGTATAAAATGGAAGCGGCTCCGCGCACCATCAAGTTTGCATTAGGTGAAAACCCAACACGTGTGCATGGTACCGGTAACGGCATTGTTCCCCGCACTCGCATGGGTGTAGAATTTGTTATCAGAAAAGCATTTACTGAAGCCCAGGAATATATGGAAGCATGGGACAAGTATAACCGTGCAAAAAATCAAAAAGGCTTCAGAGGAACGCCACCAACATATAACCGCAGGTTAGAAACCCTGGCGGATATCTTAAAAGGAAATATCATTATCCACTGCCACTCTTATCGTGCTGATGAAATTTATATGCTCATCAATGTGTGCAGAGATTTTGGTATCAAGAAGCTCGTGTTCCAGCACGTGAATGAAGGTTTCAAAGTAGCCCCTGAGCTTGCAGAGTATGGAGCTATGGCTTCAGTGTTTGCAGATTGGTGGGCATACAAATTTGAGGTGTACTATTCAACGGCTTATAACGCGGCCATACTTACCCGCAACGGTGTGGTAACTTCTATCAACTCAGATTCCGGAGACTTTATCCGTCACTTGTACCACCAGGCAGGAAAGACACAGCGCTACGGTGGATTAACAGATGACGAAGCACTTGCTTTGATTACGCTTAACCCTGCCAAGCAATTAGGTATTGAAGCGCGCGTGGGTTCAATTGAAGTTGGCAAAGAAGCAGACATTGCCATTTTCAAGAATCATCCGCTAAGCATTTATACAATGCCTATGTATACCATTGTTGATGGTGTTGTGAGATTTGACAGTCAGAACGATCCGGATGACATGCGTCTTTATCCTAATCCAAAGGAAACTATTGACGTAACCTTGCACGAAGTTGCAGGTCACAATCATGATAACTGCATGCAAGATGCAGAGATGACTTTTGTAAGAATGTTTGGTTTAAATCGTTAATCACCCAGATATGAAAAAGCAATTAACATATACATTCGGATGTCTTGTTGCTGCCTGCAGCCTGATATTGATTCAAGCTGAAGCGCAGGTAGGTAAAGGAAGCAGCGGCACATTTGCCCTTACCAATGCAACGGTAGAAACTGTTACCAAAGGCAGCGTAAAAAATGCTACACTTATTATCAGCGATGGTAAAATAACTGCGCTTGGAACTAATGTAAGTATTCCGGCTGGAGCAGAAACCATCGACTGTTCAGGCTTATTTATATACCCAGGTATGATTGACAGCGGTACTAAGTTGGGTTTATCTGAAGTAAACTCTGTGCCCCTAACCAACGATTACAATGAACTGGGCGATGTAATTCCGCAGATAAAAGCACTAGTTGCCGTTAATCCGAATTCCACACATATTCCGGTAACGCGTGTAAGTGGTGTTACTACTGCATTGGCAGTGCCTAGCGGAGGTGTGTTTCCGGGTGCAGCTGCTTTGATT
>DAOLDI010000632.1:0-1697 GCA_035327445.1 Cyclobacteriaceae bacterium
TTGGTTTAATCTTTATGCCAATACTTGCTTACAGAAGATATGTTTCTCCACAGGTCTTAAATCGCCCTGAGCGCTTACAATTTAATTTTGGTTTTTTAAGTGTATTGCTCATTAGCCTTGCTGTATTATTCAAACAATTTCAGTTAATGGGCTCTGATACGCTTTTGCTTACCGGTGGATTAATCTTAGCCTTTGCCTTTTTACCGCTCTTATTTTTCAATTTGTACAACAGCGCGGCTAACTGATTTTATTTTTTCTCTTCTAAGAGTTTGAGCATGGCCAGGTATTCATCTCTTAATTTGGCAGCTTCCATAAAGTCGAGCTCTTTAGCGGCTTTCTCCATGGCTTTTTTGGTTTTGTCAACCATTTTGCTGAGGGTATTTTTATCCATGTAGGCCATTACAGGGTCTGCCGCCAATGATTTTTCTTCACTTTCAATGTAATAGTTGGCGGTACTTTTCTTTGAATCGGCCACTTTGGTTTGCCCTAAGATTGCCTCTTTCGACTTGATTACAGTTTTAGGTACGATACCATGTTCAATGTTGTATTCCATCTGCCGGCTTCTTCTGCGATTGGTTTCATCAATAGCTGATTGCATCGACTCGGTAATGCTATCGGCATACATAATTACTTTGCCATTTTCATTTCTGGCAGCCCTGCCAATTGTTTGTACCAAAGAGCGCTGATTGCGCAGGAAGCCTTCTTTGTCGGCATCCATAATGGCTACCAGTGAGACTTCAGGTAAGTCCAATCCTTCGCGCAAAAGATTTACACCCACCAATACATCAAACACACCTAATCTCAGTTCTCGCAGAATCTCTACACGATCCAAAGTATCAACTTCAGAATGTATATAACGACATTTGATGCCAACATTATCGAAATACTTGCTCAACTCTTCTGCCATGCGTTTGGTAAGTGTAGTCACCAATACGCGTTCTTGTTTTTCAATACGCTGCTGAATTTCTTCCAGCAGGTCATCAATCTGATGTTTACTTGGCCGAACAGAAATTTCCGGATCAAGCAATCCTGTCGGTCTAATAAGTTGCTCAACAACTACACCTTCTGATTTCCTCAATTCATATTCGGCAGGTGTAGCACTAACATAAATTACCTGGTTGAGCATGGATTCAAATTCATTGAATGTAAGCGGACGGTTATCTAATGCCGATGGCAACCTGAAACCATAGTCCACTAAATTTACTTTTCTTGAACGATCGCCTCCCCACATCGCTCTTACTTGCGGTATGGTTACGTGACTTTCATCAATTACCATCAGGTAATCATCAGGAAAATAATCCAGGAGGCAAAAAGGTCTTGAGCCGGGTTTTCTGCCATCAAAGTACCTGGAGTAGTTTTCTATACCAGAGCAATAACCCAACTCGCGCATCATCTCCATATCAAACTCGGTACGCTCTTTAATGCGTTTGGCTTCCAGATGACGCTTATCAGATTCAAACAATTGAATTTGTAAGACCAGGTCATCTTGAATCTGCCTGATGGCTTCTTGCATTTGATCACGGTCAGTTACGAACAGGTTAGCCGGAAAAATGGTAACAAGTTTTTCGTCTGAAATTTTTTTACCGCTATCAGGTTCAATGCGTTGTATCGATTCGATTTCATCTCCCCAGAAATATACACGAATGGCATAATCAGCGTAACCAAGAAACACATCAACGGTATCGCCCTTTACCCTG
>DAOLDI010000633.1:0-1693 GCA_035327445.1 Cyclobacteriaceae bacterium
CATTTCTTTTGATGGACTTGATTTTGCAGGCAATGCCGCAACAACTATTACCAATACTAACATCACTTTTGATAATACTCCACCAACATTTTCAGGCACAGCTCCTGCAAGTAATAGTTTTGTTAATAACACGAATGTTTCCTATACCCTATCAGAGAATATTGCATCAGGTTCTATTACCTGGACAAGAACCAGTGGAACTGCGGATGGAAGTTCGCCCCATATTCAGGCCCTTACCGGAACTGAACTAAATGCCGGAACTAAAACCAATATCACCTTAACCAATAATCCTACTTTAGTAAGTGGTGCAAATTATTCTATTGCTTTTAGTGGAATTGATTTTGCAGGGAATACAGCAAGTACAGTAACCAACACCAATGTAAACTATGACACAACGCCTCCTGCAGCTTTTACTACAGGCGATGTGATTACAACCGGAGGCAACGTAGTTAGTGGATTCTGGAATGCAACTAACACGGGCTTAAATGTAACTGTACCCATTGCCAATGATGCAACTTTAAACGATGGTAATGTTCAAATACAAGCCAGAACAAATGCCAATGCATTTGAAAATATTGGTTCATCTTCTGTAATTTCTGTAGTCAATACAAATAAAATTGTTGCCATTACTGCGGCACAACTTGAGGCCATTGCCGACTTCACAGATGGTTCGGTAATTGAAGTGAGGGCCATCATTACCGACAGAGCCGGTAATTCAACAACAGGATCTGCAAGTGCTACTACCCTGCTCATTCATCAAACACCTCCTGCAGCATTCGTAGTTGGCAGTGTTACAACTACAGGTGGTACGGTAGTTTCAGGTTTCTGGAATTCGACTAATACAGGAGTAGAAATATCTGTACCTATAGCTAATAATTCTATTCTTGAGAATGGAAACGTTCAGTTACAGGCCCGTGTGGGTGCCGCTCCTTTTGCTAATATTGGAAGCGCATCTGCTATTACCTTAGGAGATATTAATGGAAACAAAATAATTGCATTAACGCAATTACAACTTGAAGGAATAGCTGGATTTACCGAAGGAGCTGTTATTCAATTTACCGCCATAATTACCGATGCTGCCGGTAACAGCACTACAGGTACTTCTAGCGCAACATCGTTAACGGTTGACCGTGTTGGTCCTAACTCAACAGTAACCGGAAAAATCAACTTTATTAGAAATGGTATCAACCAAAACCTTACTATCAACTTTGGTGAAAACTTGAGTGGTACACCTACCCTCAGTTTAAACGGATCTGTATCAGGCGCTCTGGTTACGGGTGCGGCCATGAGTGGCGGTGCGCAGATATGGACATACAATGCGGGCTCAACCTGGACAGGCGATGAAACCGTGACCATTACGGTTGGCACTGCTACTGATGCAGCGGGTAATCCGGTTAACACCAGCCCTGCAAATAATACATTCACAGTTGATAATACAGCACCAGCAACACTTGTTACCGGTGAAGTTACAACTACGGGTGGACGTGTTGTTACCGGTTATTGGAACTCAACCAATACAGGAATCAATATAGTTGTGCCCCTAACAGCAGGCGATGCTTCCCTTACTGATGGAACCGTACAAATACAATTACAAAATACAGTAAGCAATACTTTTGTAAACATTGCCAATGGAGGCGGTTTGTTTACCATCAGTAATGCAGAAAGATTAGCCGGCACAAAAACCGTTTCCATT
>DAOLDI010000634.1:0-1691 GCA_035327445.1 Cyclobacteriaceae bacterium
CCGCAAAAAAGTTTCTGATACCCGCGCATTCAAGCTTGGTACTTTGCACATCTTCGAAGCCGTTTGTAATTAAGCCCAGTTGATATTTGGATGATAAATACTCAAGTGTTGCCATAGCATGGGGCAAGAGTTTGCCTTTTCTGGGGCAGGCTTCAATGTACTCTTGAGAAATTTTGAGCGCGAGTGCATTATTGCGTACAGAGAACATATCAAAGATAAAGGCAAATCGTTTTTCTTTGATATAGGTTCTGTCAATCTCGCCATGATCATATTGATCCCACAGCTCGCGATTAATTTTTTCAAAAGTTGAAATGAAATCTTCAGGAGAATCAACACCTAAGGTGTATAAACCGTAATGGTGGTATAATTCAAGAAGTGTTGTTCTGGAATTACTTTCATAATCCCATAACGTGTGATCGAGATCAAAAAGAATTGTATGGTAGTTACTCATGAAAATTTATTGCTTTAACCACTCTTTAATCTGATGGTTGGCAGCGGCAAGTTCGCGGTTTGATAATAAGGTTTGATATACTTCCTGGTCTTTCACCAAAAGCTGGTCTTTTTGCAGAAACTGAATTAACTGTTTGATAATTTCCTGCACTTCATCTTTGAGGGAATAAAAAACCCATTGGTTGTATTTTCTGGATCCAAGTATGCCCGAGTTCTTTAAATATTGCAGGTGGCGTGAGGTTTTGGTTTGTGTAAATTCCAATATCTGCTCTAAATCGCTGATACACATCTCTCCGTTCATATAAATTAGGTGCAGAATCCGCAGCCTGGATTCATCTGCACAGGCTTTGAATATCTGAGTTCCAATATTGAGGCTGAAATTTTTGAGACGCATGAGGCTGCAAAGATAAAATAATTATGCCTTTTTGGGGCTTATCTATATATTTGAGTGTGATGTTAGCATTGATACAAAAGGCGGGAATCTTCAACAGCAATAAATATTTTTTCGTGCTGCTTTTCTTAACTGCAGCCATGGTTTTACCGGTATTTACTGCAGAGGCACAACAAGGTAAGCGTGTTATCCAGCTCTCAGGCGTTATTTTGGGCGAGGATAGTGTTTCTGGTTTGGCCGGAGTTAACATTTTTATTCCCAAAGCGGGAAGGGGTACAGCTTCTAACAGGGTTGGGTTCTTCTCTTTGCCAGTGTTGGTTGGCGATAGCGTAGTAATCAGGTATGTAGGGTATGAGCAACAGCACTTTATAGTTCCTGACTATAAATCTGATTACCTCACCATTATTGTCGAAATGGTTCCCGATACTACTTTTTTAGAGGCGGTAAAGATTATGCCTTTTCCTACTGAAGAATTATTTAAAGAAGCAGTGCTGGCTTTGAATATTCCGATTAATGATGGCACACTTAAAAAAGATAACCTGAACGCAGAATTGCTGGCTCTTATGATGCAGAGCACGGCTATGGACGGCACCGGCAATTACCGATTTTATATGGATCAGATGGCGCCTCAGCCTATTGATCGTTTTGCACCCCGTACTAATCCTTTCTTCAATCCCTTTAATTGGGCAAGATTCCTCAGGGATATCAAAAATAACCGTTGATTTTTTTAGGATAAATAAATTATTCCCAATCGCGCTCAATACTGTTTTCATAAGCAGTATCAATCTGCAGGTTTCCTCCTTCAGCAGCTTCAACAGCAACTTGGCGAACTCGGCGCCCAGATCAAAGC
>DAOLDI010000635.1:0-1690 GCA_035327445.1 Cyclobacteriaceae bacterium
GGGCGGGCAGCTTTAATATAAGAGGGGCGGTTGCCCTTTTTGGTGCTGGCATGCAGGGTAAACTGGCTTACCAACAAAATATCTCCCCCATTTTCTTTTACGCTGATGTTCATTACGCCCTCTTCATCATTGAAAATGCGCAGGTTTACAATTTTGGCGCTAAGCCAGACAATGTCTTCCTCGGTATCTGCCGCTTCAATGCCCAGCAAAACCAGTAAACCCTGCCCAATGCTGGCCCTGGTTTCCCCTGCAATAGCTACCGAAGCCTGGCTTACCCTTTGAATTACGGCTATCATAATCAGTATTGCTGCAGTTTGGCCGATTCATGTACAAAAACCCCTTTTTGATCTTGCAGGGCAAAATACAGCATGGCGCGGGCCACCTTTTCAGCTTCTATGCCTTTGTATTTTCTGGGGATTAGCCAGCCCAGGTACTTATAAAAAATTTTGGCGGCATCTTCTCCGGCACGTTTTTCTATGCGCGGACCTAACAACAAAGAGGGTCTGAAAATATGCAGGCCCTCAAATTGAACATCCCTGATGGCTTCCTCAACTTCTCCCTTTACCCGGTTATAATACACCATTGAACGCTTATCTGCACCCATAGCGCTTACCAGCAAATATTGATGTGCTCCATTTTGCTTGCAGATTTTGGCGAGTTCATAGGGGTAGGTAAAATCAACTTCGTAAAACTTCTCTTTACTGCGCGCCTTAGCCATGGTGGTACCCAGGCAACAGAACACATCATCAGCCATAAGTTCATCGGCATGTTGGGCAAGTGTAGCCGGATCAGTTATAATTTCCTGCACGCTTTCATCCGCAATGTTCAGCGGTTTGCGGCTGAGCACAATAATTTTTGTGTAGTGTTTACTATTCAATAATTCATGGAGAAGAAAACTTCCGATGAGTCCGCTTGCACCTGCAATAAGTGCTGTTCTTGTTGATGACATTCTGCTGATTTAAGCAGCTAAATTAGGATAAAGTTCTTTATGGCAGTAAAAGCTTGCCTCAGCTTTGTTCCCAAAGCATGAACTCATCAATCTCACTGCCCATGCTGTTGATGAGCCAGAGTAATAATGAAAAATCATCAGCAAAGCCTGCAGCGGGAATTACATCGGGCACAACATCTAAGGGATTAATGAGGTAGGCAAAAACCGCTACCACCAATACCAGGGTTTTGAGGGGCACTCTTTTATACTTGCCTGATGTATACGCCTTTGTCATGCGCAGCAGTGCGTATGATTTCTCTTTGATTCCCTCTTTATTGATCCAGAATGTTCTGAGCCTGATCATGCGTGAGGCTGTGCGCGTTAGTATAGCGGCAGTGCGGTATTTATTACCCAAAACCAACGTGGCGCTATCAAGCGAAAGCCTGAAAATTTTGCTATCGAGGATATTGGCTTGCATCAGGTATTAAACTCGGAATCCTGAAAAAAAATTCAATTGAATGATTTCTGATTCTTGATTGGATTATTCTTGAAACTGTAGTAGTAAACCCGTCTGCACGCTCACTGGCTGGGGCTTTTGATAAACTTCTAAGAAAATAGCAGGCATAGAACAAGCTCCGGAGAAGCGAGATATTGGTAACTAAGCAAACAAAAATGAGAGTACCGTAGGTACGATATTGACATATGTTATCCCTACGGGATTTTCTCAAGCTGATAATGATTTTTCTACCTATATCCCGTCCC
>DAOLDI010000636.1:0-1684 GCA_035327445.1 Cyclobacteriaceae bacterium
AGGCCATGTTTTGCCAGGCTTTCGGTTAGCTCTTTGCCCAACTCAGGGTGGTAACATGCATTGATAAACCCGGTTTCATGCTGTTTGTAATCCAGGCTACGGCTTTGCAGGTACTCAACCGCTCTTTTTGTTAATGGCAGGGCTTTTTTTAAAGATGATAAAGACTTTGGATAATACAGCGGTTTTGGTGAGGCTGTCGGTCTCTACAAACAAACTGACCGTGGTCTGTGGGGTCGGGGCTTCACCACCAGCTAATTCCGCTGCCTACGAAGAACAGGGGCTTTATGACTATTCACAAATCTTTTCTTCTTGGTAGTTATTAGTTGTAGTTAAAACTACATTTTTAAATTTTCCATCTTCAAGTATACATTCGAAAATTATATCCCTCCCACTTTTACTTGAAGTTGTTTTCCATTCTGATGTTTTCAATAGTTTAATTACTTGTGCTGTTATGCCAGGAATTGCTTTAGTTGTTCCATGCGGTTTTATTGATAAAATATTACCCTGTTTACTAAAAGTGATTTCAATATTTAAATGATAGCAAAGTTTTTGCCCGTCATCATCAATGACTTTGATACTATCAGGAATATGGATTGCTTGGAGCTTTTGGCAAAAATCCACATCAATAATCTGAGGCATTTTGATCTTCTTGGGAGTTATTATTATCCGTGTATGCTGAGCAAGTAATGTGTCATGCTTTTGCGCTTCAACAGAAGATAAAAAGCAACTCAAAATAATTACAACTGTTATACGCATAGTTCGTTATTTAAATTCTACTGGAGAGCCAGCAATATGGATAATAATATCCTTTATATTCTTGGTTGTACCATTAGCATTATACCTAAGCCAACCACCTGGAATGATTCCTGATTGGCGGGTTAATGACCCTTCGATTATTTGCCCCTGTGAAGCTCTATATCCAGGGCCTGGATCGGGATGATCGTAACTCATATTTACATACCCCTTGCTTAAATATAAATTCAATCTGTTTCCTGATAGAGCACTTAAAGCATCTCCCATTTTCATACCTACCCCATTTTCAGCATAACCTGTTAAACAGGCAGCCATAATAGCATTACCACCATCTTTTACTTTGCTTAACATTGTTGCTAAAAATCCAATTTGCTTATCTACCTCTGTCTTTTTACCATTGTTATAACTCTGTATATCTTCTCTATAAATAAACCCTCTTTCGCTCAAAGGTTTGTCGTCAAATGCAATTCCGTTGCTAACAACTTTGCCGCTTTCTGTTTGTTCAAGCCTGCCTTCGCTCATGAGCACAAGATTATTAAATGACCCATCAGCAAATGAGCCTAATGCTTTTGCAGCAAGATTAAAATTTGTTGCACCAAAAACTGCCCAATTTCCATAAGCACCCGCCTTTTGTGAAGCATTGGTTTGATCTCTTAATTTCTTATTGCCAATGATTGAAACGAAAGCATCTTTAGCTTTGCCTGTAAGTACTGCAAAAGCAGCTTGTGCATCCCCTTCGGTAAATCTCACTCCACCTGCTACTTCTTCGATAGCCATTCCATCAGGGTCAATAAATCGAAGTGGGTTATTTATAGCATAGTTGTAAGGAGTATGCCTCCTGTATTTATCTGCAAGAGGGTCTTGTGTATTCCAACGTCCAATCTGCGCATCATACATCCTCGCCCCGTAGTCCATCCATTCAAGCTTACTA
>DAOLDI010000637.1:0-1680 GCA_035327445.1 Cyclobacteriaceae bacterium
TGTCTCTTCGATAATTACTGCGAGTGAATTTTTTAAAGCATGGCGAGAGCTCGCCATCAATGCAGAAAAACTGAAACGCGAAAGTCTGGCTTCAAAATACGAATCATTAAAAAGCCAGGTTAATCCGCATTTTCTTTTTAACAGTTTAAATGCCTTGAGTAATCTTGTGTATGAGGACCAGGACATGGCCGTAAAGTTCATCAAGCAATTATCAGAGGTGTACCGATATGTGTTGGATACAAGAACCAAAGAATTGGTTACGCTTCAGGAAGAGTTGGAATTTTTAAATGCCTATTTATTTCTGCAAAACATTCGTTTTGGCAGTAACCTGAAAATTAATAATCGCTTAAAAAATTCTGAAAATTTTGTACCTCCATTGGTGCTTCAATTATTGATTGAAAATGCTATCAAGCACAATATCATTTCTTCAGAACAGCCGCTTGAAATCGAATTGCTTGTTGAAGGAGATTTTTTGATTGTTTCCAATAATCTGCAAAAGCGCGATGTAATGCGAGAAGAATCTTCAGGCTTCGGACTGGACAGTATCAAGCAACGTTATGAGTATTTGTCAGGTAAGCAGGTGGAAGTAATTGAGCAGGATGGGAAATACATGGTTAAGTTACCTTTGATAAAAGCGCTCAAATCATGAAAGTATTAACCATAGAAGCCGAGCCACAGGCAGCACAGCACATGGAGCGTTTGCTTCAGCGCATAGATGCAGAGATTGTTATCCTTACAAAACTTGATTCAGTGAAATCGGCACTAAGGTGGTTCAGTGAAAATCAATCTCCCGATTTGGCTTTCATGGATATTCAGTTAGGCGATGGATTGAGCTTTGATATTTTCGATAAAGTTGAGGTGAAGTGTCCGGTGATTTTTACAACGGCTTATGATGAGTACGCGCTGAAAGCATTTAAAGTAAATAGTATTGATTATTTACTAAAGCCCATTGATAAGGATGAATTGACTGCTGCCATTGATAAGTTTAAATCATTGGCGCATAAAGAAGAAGACACGCATCGCTTGCTCAACCAGATTGATGAGGTGGTTCGAAACATCAGCAATAAAAAATTTAAGAGCAGGTTTTTAATTCGCATAGGAGAGAAGTTAAAGTCATTGACGATTGATGAAATACTTTACTTCTACAGTTTTGAAAAGGCCAGTTTTTGCCATGCCATAGATGGAAGAAACTACCTGCTGGATTACAGCATGGAGCAATTGGAGACACTGGTAGACCCTGAATTATTTTTCCGGATTAATCGCAAGTACCTGTTGAAATCATCAGCCATTCTTGATATGGTCAATTACACCAACAGTCGATTAAAGCTCAAACTAAAAGGCAATGATGACAGCGAAGTGATTGTAGCACGTGAGCGTGTGCAAGAGTTTAAAAACTGGATGGATGCTTAGCCAGCGATCATTAATCTCAGGTTAAGCAGGGCAAAAAATCCCAACTGTATAAATAAAAACGCAATTGCGCTTTTATTACTGCTTCTGTCTGGCTTCTGAAAAAATATTACCAGTAACAAAGAGGAGACTACAAACCAGCCGATGTAATTCTGCAGGGGAGGTGTAATATTTTCCCATGACCAAAAATCATAATGAATGGCAACAGGCTCAATAAAAACATCAAGTAATACGGCCAATGCAGTGCCCAACAATACCTTTATCAATTTTGAT
>DAOLDI010000638.1:0-1680 GCA_035327445.1 Cyclobacteriaceae bacterium
CCTGAGGGTTGGCTTGCGTTATTCAGATAAAAATGATTCAGTGTGGAGAGATAATACAAAAGATCAGTTCCCCACAATCATTCCAATTCCTGATGCTGAACTTGCAGAAGAAGAAAGTGATGTAGAGCAATTGCTGCGCATGCTGTCTCTGGGAGATAGTGTTACTTTCAAAATTTCGGCCAAAAGTATTTTTATCGATACCTGGCAAAGACCATTACCTCCTGGTGTGCTTGAAGATGATCCCTTCACTTTCATCATTGCAGTTCGTGAAATTATCAACCAGGATCAACTGATGGAATTGCAGGAAAGGTTGTACAATGAGCAGATGGAAGCCAGCATGAAGCAGATGAACGACCAACTTGCCATCG
Organism: Cyclobacteriaceae bacterium; assembly: GCA_035327445.1. GTDB lineage: Bacteria > Bacteroidota > Bacteroidia > Cytophagales > Cyclobacteriaceae > DAOLDI01. Next base: position 369 of record DAOLDI010000638.1, read on the forward strand.
ATACAGTTATTATCGATAACTACCTGGCCGAGAAAAAAATTGCTGCCAGCAAAACTGAATCGGGTGTTCGTTTTGTTATCACAAAACAGGGTAGAGGCGAAAAAGCAAAAAGCGGACAAACTGTTTCTGTAAATTATGCCGGTTATACGCTAAGCGGTGAATATTTTGATACCAGCATGAAGAAGGTTGCTGAAGAAAATGGTATTTATAACCAGGGACGTGAGCCTTATGAGCCTTTTACATTAACAATTGATGTGGATGGTGTAATACAGGGCTGGCAAGATGCCTTGAAAGAATTAAACAAGGGTGCCAAAGGAACATTTTATATTCCTTCATCATTGGCTTATGGCCCGCAAAGAATAAATGAAACCATTTCAGAAAATGCAATTTTAGTTTTTGATATTGAGATGTTGGATATAAAGTAATCACTATGCAAAAGCAGTTTTTTATTTTATTGTTTTTTCCTTTCATTCTTTCGGCTTGTTTCGAAGACAGAGAACCTGTTATTACTGCCGAAGAACAATTAGCCATTGATAAAGCGATCATCGAAAAATACCTGGATGACAATAACATTGAGGCCATTTATGATGAACGTGGTTTTTGGTATACCATTGAGGATGAAGGAGACCCAGATGGCGCGGTGCCAAGAAGCAACAGTGTAATTACCATTAGATATACCGGTAAACTTTTATCAAATGGAAATGTATTTGATACCAGCATTGGCAGAGAGAATGATGCCTCAAGTTTTCAGTTGAATAACTTGATTGTGGGCTGGAGATACGGCTTGCCGCTGATGCGTGAAGGTGCTAAGTATACTTTTTATTTTACATCAGGTTTGGCTTATGGCAGAAACGGATCAGGAGCTAATATTCCTCCAAACGCCAATCTTATTTTTGAAATTGAACTTGTTTGGGTGGTAAGTTGAAGGCAGATGCAACTTTGTTTTGCAAGCAATAACACGCATAAACTAGAAGAGATCAAGGCCATGCTCCCGCATGGCTTTGAACTTTTAGGTCTGAAAGACATAGGCTGCAAAGAAGAACTGCCCGAAACTTCGGCCACTATTGAAGCAAATTCTATTCAAAAAGCCAGGTATGTTTTTGAGCATTATGGTATTGCTTGTTTTGCAGACGATACCGGTTTAGAAGTGATGGCTTTGGATGGTGCACCGGGTGTAGACTCTGCACACTATGCAGGCGAGGCGCGTAATGCTGATGCCAACATGGCTTTACTGCTTGAAAATTTGAGCAGTAAATCAGACCGAAGCGCACAATTTAAAACGGTTATTACACTAGTATTACCAAATGAGACC
>DAOLDI010000639.1:0-1673 GCA_035327445.1 Cyclobacteriaceae bacterium
GTAAACTACCATAGCGTTTATGAATATCTTTTGCCTTAAGAATTACATGCTTTGCCCCCATTTTCCTTGAATTAATAGCACAAATAAGATAGTTTCGCTGCAAAATACACATTCAATGAACATACACGAATATCAGGCTAAAGACATCCTCAAGAAATATGGCGTAGCAGTACAAGGTGGCATTGTGGCCGACACACCAGATCTTGCACATGCAGCAGCCAAAGAATTACAGAATGAAACCGGTACTAAGTGGTTTGTGGTAAAAGCCCAGATTCATGCCGGTGGGCGTGGTAAAGGTACCGTAAAAGAAACCGGCTCTAAAGGCGTGGTTTTGGCTAAGGGACTTGATGAGGTATCCGATAAAGCCAAAGGCATTTTGGGTGGTACATTGGTTACTATACAAACCGGTGCCGAAGGAAAGAAAGTAAACAAGGTACTGATTGCAGAAGATGTGTATTATCCTGGTGAATCGGAACCAAAAGAGTTTTACATGAGCATTCTGCTCGATCGTGCCACTTCGCAGCATGTTATCATGGCATCAACCGAAGGCGGGATGAATATTGAGGAAGTAGCAGAAAAAACACCTGAGAAAATAATCAAAGAATGGATTGATCCAGCTGTGGGTCTGCAGGCATTTCAGGCACGCAAAGTGGCTTTTGCTTTGGGGCTTGAAGGCAATGCCTTCAAAGAAATGGTGAAATTTATTCATGCCCTTTACAGCGCATTTTTGGGAACTGATTCTTCCATGTTCGAGATCAATCCGGTACTCAAAACATCTGATAATAAAGTAATAGCAGTTGACGCCAAGGTAAATCTGGATGACAACGCATTATATCGTCACAAAGACTTGGTTGAGTTAAGAGATTTAACAGAAGAAGATCCTTTAGAGGTTGAAGCAGGTAAATCTGGTTTGAATTATATCAAACTAGATGGTAACGTAGGATGTATGGTAAATGGTGCAGGCTTGGCAATGGCTACCATGGATATCATCAAATTATCTGGTGGTGAACCCGCCAACTTTTTGGATGTTGGTGGCGGAGCAAGTGCTGAAACAGTAGAAGCCGGTTTCAGAATTATTTTGAAAGACCCCAATGTAAAAGCCATTCTCATCAACATCTTTGGTGGTATTGTGCGCTGTGACAGGGTAGCCAGCGGTGTGGTAGAAGCCTACAAGAAGATTGGTGATATCAAAGTACCTATCATTGTGCGCTTACAAGGAACTAATGCTGAAGAAGGGGCCAGAATCATTGCCGAAAGTGGCTTAAAGGTTTACCCGGCAATTTTACTAAAAGATGCTGCAGATAAAGTAAAAGAGCTTTTGGGCTAATGAATAGTTTCAAAAAAGCCAATGAATTACTATTTTTAAGAAATAGAAAAGACTAATCATGAGATTGCTAGGCATATTCACCATTTTACTGGTACTAGTTGTAGAATCAGCATATAGCCAAAGTTTTTTTAACTACCGCAGGCAGAGGAATTTACAAGTTCATGGCGGCTCAGGAATTGCCTCATACTATGGTGATTTGGTAAATCCTGGCACATTAGGCAGGGTAAGATATAACATTGTTGCTGGTGGAGAGTATTTTATCAGTTCTCGATCAAGTGTCAGAGCAGAACTTGTTTGTTTTAGAATGTTCGGTAGCGATGACTTTGCAAATAGTGATCGACTGCTC
>DAOLDI010000640.1:0-1670 GCA_035327445.1 Cyclobacteriaceae bacterium
GAATGCGATTTCTCAAATCCTGAACAGCCTTTTCTTTATTGGCCAGCACCGTTTCTAATTCTTTTACTTTCTTCTCACGCTCTTGTAAATCAAGGCTAAGTGAATCGTTTAGTCTGCGGGTTTGTTCCAGGTTCTCGCGCAAGGCAAGCAGTTGTTCAGATTGCTGCGCCAGTTCACGGTTTAACCTGCCGCTGCTGTTCAGCAGGTTTTTATAATGTGTATCTAATTGTGTGTATTGATTTTCAAGTTCCTGTAAGCGCTTGTTTTTATTTCTTAAATCATCTCCAAGGGCAGTTGTATCCTCTTTCATTTGCTTCAGGTTATCTTCAAGCAAGGCGATATCTGCATTGGCCCTGTTCAGTTGCTCGGTTCTGTCGGCCAGGTCAGACTCATGTTGCAGTTTGAGCGCCATCAGTTCTTTGTATTTTTTCTGAGGCACACAAGCAGAAACGATCATGACGATGAGCAGGGCAGGGAGGATGATTCTTTTCATTTTATTGATTTGTTTGAGCAAAGTTATTTACAGAATGATGCCTCGCAAGTAAAGGCTCAAGCATTTATTTTTTGATTTTTATTCTTCTTTGGCATTACTGATGGCGTTTAGCATGTCATCTTTTACTTTTTTGATTTTTACCATCTCCGCTTCAAGTCCTTCCATTACTTTGGCATGCCCAAGTGAATCTGGCAAAACATCAAATTGCCGCATCCACACCATCATGCCATTACCTGCTGCTTCCAGGTCTTTTATCTTTTGGCTGATCTTTTCGATTAATGCTGCATTTTGCGACTGATCTCCTGCAAGCAAGCCACTTAGTTTTTCTTCTAGCTCTCGCTTTAAGCGGTTGATTTCTCCCATGCGGGGCATTACCTCATCATGCACATCCATTACATCCTGGTAAAGCTGATCTCTCGTTTCTGCCTGCGTTTCTTCAAGTGTTTTCTCCGGGTTAGATTGTTTTTTTTCTCCACAGCTAAATGCTATAAGTAAGCTGCTTACCATTAAAATCTTTTTCATACTTCTTATTTTTTCTCTATCCGATTATATTTTTTCATGATACTGAACAGCGCTTTGTGATCGATGGCTTCTGCCTTGCTGCTCTTGTGCCCGGTCATATCTTCTGCTGCAAGCAATGAGTTGATGATGGCTTCTTCAGTAGCCTCAATCACTGCCTGAAAAAGTAAATCCATGTGTTCATTACGCAATACTTCCATTAGCTGTAAAGGTGTAGTGCTGCTATGTGGTATGCGCAATTGTGCTGCTGTTGAAACCGCAATTACATAATCGCCACTGCCATTGCTGGCTATGCCTCCGGCTCTGCCTAAACCTAACATGGCGCGTTCCGCCAGTCTTTTCAGGTTTCGGCTATCAATAGGCGCGTTGGTCATCACTACTATCATGCAAGAACCATCGCCAATTTCCGGAACATATCGCGTAAACATATGTCTTTTCATTTCCTGTCCCACCGGTACACCATTCACCTGCAAAACACCCCCAAAATTACTTTGCACAAGTACACCTAAAGTATATCCTCCTGCGCTTGCAGGTATTACCCGCGATGCTGTACCAATTCCGCCTTTAAAACCCAAACTCATTGTACCTGTTCCTGCTCCCACATTCCCTTCGGCAACTGGGCCGTCACTTGCCATACTAATTGCTGCAAGTACATGCT
>DAOLDI010000641.1:0-1670 GCA_035327445.1 Cyclobacteriaceae bacterium
ATGGTGGGGATGCTGCATCGCTTTGTTTACCAAAAAGAAGGAAAGCGGTATACCATACAAAGCACATTAGCGGCAGAAGGTAAAGACGAGACCAATACAGCTATGGCACAAACTGTTGGGCTTCCGCTTGGTATTGCTGCCAAATTGATTTTAGAAAATAAAATTAAGGCAAGAGGCCTGGTTATACCTGTAACACGCGAATTCTATGAGCCTATTTTGAATGAGCTAAGCCAGTTAGGTATTGAGGTTAAAGAGCAATATCAGTAACTACATTTTATAAAATCGGTAACCCAATATGCCGCTCAGCGGAATACTAAAAGCATAAAGCAAACTCATTTGCCAGTCTTGGGTAATTAAGTGAAAAGCTATACTCTGAAAAATTATTGTTAAAGGTAATATCAGCATGCCGGCAAGAAAGTACAAAGAAGGTTTAAACTGCTGATCGCGAACCTTTTTTACTAGCGCTTGCTGCACTAAATAAGTAATCAAATTATTCAGGAATCCATAGATAAGCACAGGGTTAAACCACTTCCAGAATCTGTTCTTTTTTATTTCATTTATTTGATATGAAGGAGCTGAACTTGTCTTTTTGATTTCTTCAACCAATTGCTGGTCGGCAGCTAATTGTTTTGCAAGATCATGATGAATTACACGTTTGTGATGTAATTGATTTGCGATACGATCATAATCTTCTTCTGGCGCAATGTGCACAATTAATTTTTGCATGGCTGCTGATGTGCTTGAAATCAAAGCATTAATACCCTCGGTATGGTGTTGCTCATAAGCATCTTTAAAATCAGCTACATTAATAGGCTTGCCATAACTTACCAAAACGCGCGACTGCATTTCTTCACGTTTTTCATATTGTAAGCCAACCGGCACTATGCTTAATTTATTTTGCCAGTCAGAAGTAGAAGCAGCAATAAAGGCTATGCGGGCAAAGCCTTTTTGCAAAGGTCTTAAGCACCATTGCTCTCCATGGTTGCCTTCGCCAAACATCAGCAGGCATTCATTACGGTTTAATAACTCAGCGCACTTAGCAAATATTATTTCATTGTTTTTTAAAGTACTGAAACCATCTCTGAAACGATACACCGGCATAATTCTGAAAGCCGTTAATACTTTTTTAAGCCAGGGTTTTCCGAAAGCATCGGCCCTAGCCAAATACCAGGGACTACGCTTAAGTGGTGTAAGCACCAGCAAGGCATCTAGAAATGCGTTTTGATGATTAGACACAAAAAGCACAGGTTCATTTTCTGGCACATTATCAAGACCTTGAACGCCAATTTTTCTGAAGTAAAGATGCAGGCATATTTTAGTGTAAGCTTTTAGCAGTTTATACCAGAGAGGTGTTTTCATATCGCAGGTTCAGGTCTCAATTTTCTGATTAATCCTGCAAAAATAAACCCTGCCACCAGATGCCAAACACCCCACCAGGCAGTAATCAGTGCCATTTCTCCATCGCCCCTGAAAAAAGTAAATATCAACACAAGCCCCAGCCCTGAATTCTGAATGCCGGTTTCCACTGCCACAGTGCGATTGGTTTTTGAATTGTTTCGTAGCGCATTGCTAAAGGCATATGCACTTATCAACACAACAGCATTATGTATGAAGACCAGCCAAAAGACTAAATGAAAAAAATTTTGAAATGCTTCTCCGTTATTGATGAT
>DAOLDI010000642.1:0-1669 GCA_035327445.1 Cyclobacteriaceae bacterium
TATTCTTCTAAATGGTGTATATTTGCATTGCCTGTTTCACATGAAGGTCGGCCTCTAGCCGTTGAAGGGTATCCTTCTTAGTGTGATGATGGGCTTTTTTTATAACCGATTAAGTATTAATGATAGTGCCTGCGCTTCTGCTTCTACCAATGGAATCAAATCATCCATTGATTGCTCATACAAATACAGTTTGCTGTTGCGCACATCAAGCAAAGCGTATTCACAATCCCTTCGGGAAAGGGTACTTTTCATAAGGGCTAAAATACTTGCAACCTTATCTTTTGAGGGCTTTTCTGACTTTAAGTATAGCTTAATCAAATACTTAGTATTATCCCACTCTAGCCCTAATTCCGGATTTACAGGTACTTTCAAATCAGCAAACAGCCAGTTTTTTCTTACAGGATTAAACCAGGTAATATCCTTGTTGCCAAGGAATTTTTTATACCCGGCGGTCATAAGCTGGTAGTTTGCTGTCTTACTGTCTGGTAAAGTACCAATCAAATTGGGCAGTTCCGTCTTGGGCAGTCCTTCCTTATGCATTTCCTGTACTGCTTCCCTAAAGCGTTTATAGTAATCACCCGCAGGGTCGTAAGCCTCTTCTAATTGCGCTTTAATTTTTTTTGCACAGGTCATTTTAGGTCTTCCTGATTTTAAAACAAAATCCAGAAAAGATGTTAATGGTATTTCCATAGTTGTGAAATTAAATTTTTACCCTCTCCTCCCCAGTAAGTAATTTTTGCATCAGGCCTTTCTTCTGCTCTTGTAAAGCAATAAGTCTTTCTTCATGGAGCTTTACTTCTCTAACTGCTTCATCCAAAACTTTGGCTATTGCATCTTGTTCTTTAATATCAGGATATGGTAATTTCAAAAAACTGAAGTCTTCATAACTTATCTGTTTTCCATCCCGAATACCAATTACAGCTACTGCCAAATGACCTATAAAGTCATAGGATTTAAAGTAATGCTTATAGAATGAATCATTGATTTGTCTAGCAGGCTTCAATACTGTATATGCAGGGCTAACTAAACCGCGATAAGCTGAATATTCTATACCACCCTGGAATGACCTTAAACTAATAACGAAATCTCCCTTTTCGACCAATTTAAAAGAATCTGTATCCCCCGCCGGCATTGTTACTCTTGCCTCCAACATAGCCCTTGGAATGATACCTTTATCCTGTGTTGCAGATAAAAGTTGTTCACCCGCTTTATTTTTTACTGAAACACTTTTGAAAATTTCATCTGCGTGAAGTTTTCTCCATTGTCCTTCAAACCCTCTCAATCTTATCTTACCTGTTAACAATTGCTGCATCAAACCCTTATTACGCAGTTTCAGTTCAGTAATGATTTGTTGGGTTTTCGTGATGGCTTCGTCCCATGTGGAGAGGATGGTGGCAATTTGGGGCTGTTCGTTTTTGTTAGGAATCAAACATTTAAAATGTTCTAAATCACGACCATATATTGCTGCTACACTTGTTGTGCCAATTGCAAATGCTCTTAATTGCTTTAAACCATAGTATGAATTGAATACCAAGTTCATGTAAATATTGTTGTCCACAAATTCTTCTTTGAATTTCAAACGCAACAAATTCGAATTATAAAGGGCAAGTGGTAGTTCATTATTCCAAATTGCAACTTTACCAACTAAATCGAGTGTATTCCTTGTATT
>DAOLDI010000643.1:0-1665 GCA_035327445.1 Cyclobacteriaceae bacterium
GAGCCTGCCTGCGGTAGGCAGGGAACGCAAAGACTCGTTCATGCTATAAAGAATAAAATGTGACGAAGCAATCTATTCGTGAAAGAGCTTCTTCAAGTAAATTGCTTCGCTCAATCATATCCATTTTAATTCTTAAAGATTTAATAAATTCGCTCGCAAAGACGTTAAATTGTTATGAGAGGACTTAAAGCAGTTACTCCTCATCTCGCGTGGATGATGTGCAGAGGCTTAGTGAGAGGTTCATTACTGCCTAACTATTAAGGTATTGTTAGTGTGTGCAAGGGCACGGAAGTAACTTCCACGCCAGGGGGACCGCTAAAAAATTAAGCGCAATCAAATTACTATTGTTAATACAGTAATCGCACAGGCCAGTTTATCAATTATTTTCAAGTACAGTCGCAATGCTAACGGCAGCATCGTGTGCCAATTGTAAATTGTTGGTAGTAATTACCTGCATGCCGGGCTTTAAGCCTTCCAGAATTTCAACTTCTCGCCCATTATCTCTTCCGGTTTGCACATAATTCCATTTGGCCAGGTTGTTTTCAAATGTAAATACAACCTGCCTGCCAGAACGCAACACAACTGCCTCTTTGGGTACAATGATGTTTTCCTGGTAAGGTATGCGTAAGGTTACGCGTGCATTCATGCCGGGCATTAAACCTTGTGTTTGGTTTAACATGATGCGCAAATTAATCATACCGGTTTTTTCATCTACACGCGGATTGATCTCTGCAATACTGCCCTTCGCCTGCATGGCTGCATCGGCCAGAATGCTAACATCTGCCTGCAGACCGGGGCGCAAAGCCGCCACTTCAGATTCTATTACCGGCATTTGTACCATTAATTTTGACGGGTTATGCAGAAGACAAAATTTATCTCCGGCATTTACCAATGCACCTTGTTTCATTTGCAGGTCTGATATTAATCCCTGCATACCGGCTCTTATCTCTGCCTGGCGCAATGCGTACTCTGCTTCTTTCAGGCTCAACTCCGCAGCTGCAAGCCCGCTGCTGTAGCGCAAATTTTCATGCACGGTTGCACTGGCATTTTTAAAACCCAGTAACTGATTTTCATATTCAAGCATACGTTCTTTTTGTTGTACAAGAGCTTTTTCATAAGCCAGTTGCAATTGTTCTGTGTGCAGCTTTGCCAGCAATTGCCCTGGTTTTACTATATCGCCATTGCGCACCAGCAGTTGTGCCAACTGCCCGCTGCTTTGCCAGAGCAACCAGTTTTCTTCTGCCGCTTCAATTTTACCGTTACCGTGTATCAGGTATTCAAAGGTGCTTACTGCGGCTGTAACGGTGTTTACTTCGGTAGGTAACAATTCAGAACGTACACTTGCCGGGTCTGTTTCTTGCTGGGCGCTGGTATTTTCATTACAAGAAGTGCCCATGAAAACCAAAGTCACACACACAATTGCTGAAATAAAAGAATGGCTCATTTTTAAACTCATCGTGTTCATTACAAGCCTGAATATACACAATAGCAATTAAAATAAAATAGTGTTACGTAAACATCAGCCATGCCAATTGCAGTGTGAGCTGGCTTCAAATACATTTCACTAAATTTTTAGCAAGAAAAATAAATACCCATGCACAGCATAACCGTAAAGAAATTAATTCAAGGCTTAATAACAATGTTAATTAATGATGCTGTTGGCCT
>DAOLDI010000644.1:0-1662 GCA_035327445.1 Cyclobacteriaceae bacterium
TTGAAATTTTAGTTGAACTGAAAAAATAAAAAAAACCAACTAATCAAGGACGGTTGAATCCAAGATTAAATTATAAATACAAGAAATGAATCTGTCATAGACTGTATTCAAATGAAAATTAAATCTGGATAATCACCGCTTAATGCATTGCCTCTTTCAATCTAACCTGCTGCTCGCGTGCCACATAAGTTGTCGTAACTGATTAATATTTTTTTCATGCATCAGGCATTTAGAAACTAAGACTAAAATTCCCATTTATGACAAGCAAAATAGCCTGATTGCGCCTTTAATGAAGGTGTTAAGCAAAACAATGCATGTATAAAGTTAGAATTGGGTCTTTACTCTTTTTCGTTTATTACCCTTATGGCTTTTTTAATGGTAGTTTCTGAAACCCCAAATTCCAGAGAGAGCTTACGTACACTTTCGCGGTAGCGCTTACCCTCTGCTTTTTCTTGCATAAACCGCTTGTAATACTCTACATATGCCAGGGTGCTGCCGCTAAGCAAACCTTTATTGAAGAGGTACCCAATTACACCTTGCTGATATAAATCCAGAATGCTCATAATGTTGTTGTTTGGTATGATGTCTAAAGGTATTGTCAGAATCGTACCAAACAGGAAAAGGCCAAAATTGACCTAAAAAAGAACTTGGGTAAGCAAAAGCTGTCCCGTTTAGGGAAAAACCCTTTCAAAATAGTGTCAAATTAAAGGGGTTTCGCAGCGTAATTTAAACGCAACCCATTTGATGAAATCGGGTATGCTGGCAATAGTTGAATCAATTAATGAAATACTCAGAAACTCATGAGCAATTCTTGTATGGCCAAAGTTGGCAAACAGCTTCCATATAAGGTTTTTTAACCGATTTCGATGACCACATCATCTGTGAGCGGATGCCCAACACAGGTAAGCACATAACCCTCAGCCATTTCAGATTCAGATAATCCCTCCTCTTCATCCAGTTTCACCTTTCCTGAAATGGCCTTGCCCCTGCAGGCGGTGCATAAACCACTTTGGCATGAGTAAGGTAAATCTATGCCCTCATCTAAAGCTGTTTCCAGGATAGTTTTATCGGGTTCAACGTTTATCTGGTATTCAGCCCCGTCATATTTAATGGTAACCAGGCGGGTCTTTGGGCTTTCAACAGCTGAGGGCGCTGTAACAGTACCTTTATTTTCTTTATTGATGGTACCCGCCACAAAGCTTTCTTTAAAAATCTTAGTCTTAGGAATGCTGTGCTCAGCTAAAAGCGTCTCCACATTTTTCATCATGCCTTCTGGTCCGCACATGAGGTAAGTACTTTTCTCAATTCCCCAATTGGGAATGCGCTCAAAAAGCTTTTTAAGCATTTCAGGGTTAAGTAATCCGGAGTAACCCTGCCAATTCATGGGGGCATTGTCCAGCACGTGTATCACGTGCAGACGGCCTTGATAATTGGTCTGAAGCTTATCCAGCGTCTCTCTGAATATGATGCTGTCTTCATCGCGGTTGCAATAAATCAATGAAACAATGCTGTCAGGCTCTTGTGTAAGGGTTGATTTGATGATAGACATCATCGGTGTAATTCCACTGCCACCGGCAAACATGATGAGGTGGCGCTTGTTGGCCGGGTTATATTCGGTGGTAAATACACCCATTGGCTCCATTACCTTCAAGGTCTGACCTT
>DAOLDI010000645.1:0-1659 GCA_035327445.1 Cyclobacteriaceae bacterium
ATGGCTACCTATGCGGCAGAAACCCGCATTAAGGAAGTAGCAATACGCAAAACATTTGGAGCTTCTGTGGCGGGTATCGCCATGTTATTATCAAAAGGCTTTTTCAAGCTTGTTGCAATTTCTGTGCTTATTGGCTTACCACTATCCTGGTATATCAATAATCTATGGCTCGAAAATATTGCCTATCGGGTACATATGAGTGCTGGCACAATTGGCTTCGGTCTTTTGGTGCTATTGATACTTACTGTGCTTACTGTAGGCTCACAATCTTTGCGCGCAGCTTTAAGTAATCCTGCCGATAATCTTAGAAACGATTAAATAACTGTAAATAATCTCTGCTATGTTTAAAAACTATTTAAAGATTGCTTTCAGAAACATGATGAAACAAAAGTTCTATGCTTTCATCAATATTTTTGGCCTCGCTATTGGGGTAGCATCCTGCATACTAATTGGCATTTATGTTACACATGAATTAAGCTATGATCGTTTTCATAAAGATTCTGCTAATATTTATCGCTTAACACTCTATGGCCGCATTGCAGGCCAGGAGATTAATACGTTTGCTACCTCTCCTCCGCTAGGGCCAGGTATGTTGCGTACAATTCCAGGAGTAGAGGCCTTTACCAGGATTCAAAATTTTCCTGAAATGATAGTGAGGATAGAGGAAGAATCATATGCTGAAAAATTCTTTATCAATGCCGATTCAAATTTCTTTGAGTTTTTCAGTTTCGGTCTAATTAAAGGAGAGCCTATGCAGGTTTTGAAATCTCCGAAAAGTATAGTGCTTACTGAAAGTATCGCCAGAAAATATTTTGGCAATGAAGATCCTGTTGGAAAAAGTATTCAGATAGGTAATAATCGAACCGAATATAAAGTTACTGGTGTAGCGCTTGAACCTCCGGCAAATTCTCATTTCAAATTTGCGGCTGTTTTAGCTGCATCTGATGAACAAAATTTTAAAAACGAAGTTTGGCTAAATAACTTCATGTTTACTTATATCAGGAAGAATCCGGGCGCAGATGTTCAGTTGATCAATGAACAGATTGAGACGCTAACAGCAGAGCAAGTTTCAGCACAATTAGAACAATTCATCGGTTCAACTTATCAGCAAATGAAAGATGCCGGAGGTGCTTACATGTATGAACTATTCCCTATGGTTGATACTCATCTGTATTCAGCCAAGTTACGTGATGGTCAATTAGCTTCTGGTGATATCAATAGTGTAATCATCTTTGCCATCATTGGTATTTTTATTTTGCTTATTGCATGTATTAATTTCATGAATCTTTCTACTGCCAGGTCGGCAGGCAGGGCGAAAGAAGTTGGCATGCGCAAGGCTATGGGTTCTGAAAGAGCAGCCTTGGTTAATCAATTTTTGGCTGAGTCTGTTTTCTATAGTTTTCTGGCAACCTCTCTGGCTGTTGGACTTGCCTATGTTTTATTACCCTATTTCAACACACTTTCGGGTAAAGAACTTAGTTATGGCGTCATGGCTTCGCCAGCAAGTTTGTTGGGTATTATCGCACTTATTGTTTTTGTGGGATTGATAGCAGGCAGTTACCCGGCATTTTATTTAACATCATTTAATACTGTAGAAGTATTGAAAGGGAAAGTTAGATCGGGTGTAAAGAGTGGATTATTAAGAAGCACCTTGGTGGT
>DAOLDI010000646.1:0-1656 GCA_035327445.1 Cyclobacteriaceae bacterium
GGCCTTCCAGGGATTACCGGCAAAATATTTTGATGCGATGCGTTGCTCATCATGATTCTCCAGGAAGTGTAGCATGTTGTGGTTAATACCTTTCAGACTTTCCTGAATTTCGCCAATATGTAATGTACTGCTTTTCTCATTTATCAATAAGCGCAGCGTATCGTACAACTGCACCTTGTCATATAAATAGTCAAAGCGACCAGTATTGATGTAGTTGCTGTATTCAGCCGGGTTGTAAATCTCTGCGATAAAAATGATGTCCTTATTCACTTCCTTAACTTGCGGAATTGCCCATGCCCAGAATTCTACCGGTACCATCTCAGCCATATCGCAACGAAATCCATCTACTCCTTTCTTTACCCAGAACACGAGAATGTCTTTCATCTTATGCCAGGTATCAGGTACAGGTTCAAAATATTTTTTTCTTTCGTCCTGATAGTCTACTCCATAATTCAACTTCACGGTTTCAAACCATTCATGCACGGAAGGTGAGGCTGTAAACTGGTCGTTACCTGTAGCCTTGGCAGGATACTCATCAAACTTGCCATCCTTAGTAGGAAAATCATTATCGGGCCCAAGTGATTCATAACCTTCGGGTACCACAAAGCGCTGACCCGGCAGATAGTAAAAATTATTATTGGGATGAAAAGCTACATTCTTATTGTCACGCACACCTAAATCAATAACTTCTTCTGGTTTAGCATCTGATTTGTAAGCACGCGCTACATGATTAGGTACAAAATCAATAACTACTTTCAATGCTTGTTCATGTGTCCGCTGAATCAAAGCTTCAAACTCTTTCATCCTGTTGGGAACATCAACCGCCAAATCAGGATTTACATCGTAATAATCCTTAATGGCATAAGGAGAACCGGCCCTTCCCTTCACTACATCTGCATCATCCAAAGGAATTCCATACTCAGTATAGTCGGTAAGCAAGGCATGCTCTAAAACTCCGGTATACCAGATATGTGTTATGCCTAATTCCTTAATGGCCTGCAAGGCTTCGGTAGTAATATCATTGAACTTCCCTACTCCATTTTCCTCTAATGTTCCGTACTTTTTATTGGTAGTTTCTTTATTACCAAAGAGGCGTGTCATCATTTGATAGATGATGATTTTTTCCTGGGGCTTATTCATCACGGTAGCAGGCATGTAGTCACTGCTTCTTTGACACGATATACTTGAAATCAAAATTAAAAGCAGCAGGTAAATATTTCTCATAATAATTTAAAACAAGTATAGGCTTCAATATAAAAAAAATACCAGGACTTAGCCTGGTACTTTTATATAATTATCATTAACCTAATTTTAGCAAGGACTCACGCCTTTCCAGCGAGCAACTGTTTGGTTGGTAGAAGTTCCTCCACCAAATATTCTGTCGCTTGTTGGATTACAGCTTGTGTCTAACTCTTCTTTATCCCAACTGCTGTCAAGTCTGAATTTAAAAGCGTTTGCATCATTTAATGCAGCATCTACAGCAGCACAGAAACAACCGTCAACTATTTTTGTCATGGTAATGTCAGGCTGACCGCCCCACCCATTGATGGCGCCAACTAAACCTACTGTAGAAGTTGCGGGTGTGTTAACTGGCGCAATCAACAAAACAGTAATTTTACCTGTTTGTACGCAGGCAGGTAATGGATTACATGCCAC
>DAOLDI010000647.1:0-1653 GCA_035327445.1 Cyclobacteriaceae bacterium
ATAGAACCTGTTAATGCATAAGGTGACGTCTTATCCACCAAGTCAAGTGTTTGCTCAAAGTTTTCTTCATGATACACATACACCGTTAATACCGGACCGAATATTTCTTCGCACATGGTGAGTGAACTCGGGTCTTCGGTAAGTATAACAGTGGGCTCAATGAAATAACCTTTCGACTTATCATATTTTCCTCCGGCTATAATTTTATTCAGTGGATTTTGGCGTGCTTTTTCAATGTACCCGGCAATCTTATCAAAGGCTCGTTCATCAATTACTGCATTGATGAAATTGCTGAAGTCTTCAGTGCCACCCATTTTAAAACTTTTCAGATCATCTAAAAGATATTGCTCCACCTCTTTCCACAAATTGGAAGGAATATAAGCGCGTGATGCAGCCGAACATTTTTGTCCCTGGTACTCAAAAGCGCCTCTGGCCATTGCCGTTGCAACTTCTTTTGCGTTTGCACTTTTGTGTACCATGATAAAATCTTTACCACCAGTTTCACCTACAATGCGCGGATAGGTTCTGTAATGATCTATGTTCTGTCCTATGGTTTTCCACAGATGTTTAAATACACCTGTGCTGCCTGTAAAATGCAAGCCGGCAAAATCTGGATGTTTAAAAACAACATTACCCGCAGCTGGCCCGTCAACATAAATCAAATTGATTACTCCGTCTGGTAAACCTGCTACTTTGAAAACTTCCATGATTACCTGTGCAGAATAGATTTGTGTGTAGGCAGGTTTCCATACAACCGTGTTACCCATCAAGGCCATACTTGCTGGCAGATTGCCTGCAATGGCAGTAAAGTTGAAAGGCGTAATAGCAAAAGTGAAACCTTCCAATGCTCTGTACTCTGTGCGATTCCATATACCGGGAGCTGAACTGGGTTGCTCCTGGTAAAGTTGCTGCATGAAATAAACATTGTAGCGCAGAAAATCAATTAACTCACAAGCAGCATCTATCTCTGCCTGAAAAGCATTTTTCGATTGGCACAACATGGTGGCCGCATTGATTTTGGCCCGATAAGGTCCTGCAATTAAATCAGCAGCTTTCAGAAAAATACTTGCGCGATGTTCCCATGATAAATTTTCCCAAAGGTACTTAGCGCCCAGTGCAGCGTTAATGGCTTGTTCAACATGTGAGGCATCGCCTTCATGAAAATAACCAAGTATGTGCTGATGATCGTGCGGAGGATTTAAAGCAATTTTATTTCCGGTTCTTACTTCTTCACTTCCAATGTACATGGGTATGTCTAAAACTTGCGTGCGAGCTTCTTTCAGCGCTTTTTCAACATGGGCTCTTTCTGCTGAACCTGGTGCATAATTTAGTACGGGTTCATTTTTTGGTGTGGGTACCTGGTAAACTCCTTTAGGCATAGTTTATATATTTTAAATGATCGATTTTTAAATTAATTCCTGCAGTTTACTTAAACAATTTATTTCATACGACACCAATTCAGTGTGTGGTTTTTCTTGCGGATTATAATACGCAGTATCAATGCGTGCTTTCCGTGCACCACCTATATCGGTGATGAGGTTATCTCCAATCATCAACGCTTTTTCTGGTGTACAGTTGAGCAGGTTTAAGGTATAATCAAAAATTTCTTTAGATGGTTTCCTCCAGCCTGTGCTTTCTGATGTAACCACTTCC
>DAOLDI010000648.1:0-1646 GCA_035327445.1 Cyclobacteriaceae bacterium
CCAATCAGAGTCTGAAGATAAATTAGATTCAATCTCAGAAGTAAGTCTGTTCAATTCAACAGCTATTTCTTTCTCTGGTATTTTTTTAGCAACTGATTTTATACTGTCTTTCAGGTGGGTAATAAATTCATTCTTGTTGATGAGATGAACTGTAGAGGTTGCGAGCTCTTTATTTTTGTGCAGCAATTCAGACTCAAGCTTTTCATTCATTAAGCGAGTTATCTCTTGCTGGTTTCGCTGTTCAAGCAATTCAATTTCATTCTCTTTGCGAATCAACTCTTTCTTTTGCTTTAACTGAAGTATCCTCTTCTCTTTCTTATGTTTAGTATCAATCAGCTTGAAATACAAAAACAATAGAAAAAATACTGTAAGCAAATAAGAAGCATACGCCCATGTTGTTCTGTACCATGGCGGTAAAATAATAAAGCTGTATTTGGCGGCATCGCTCAGTTCACCATAAGCATTTTTTGATCTTACATGAAAAGTATATTTACCTTCTCTTAGATTAGTATATTCTTTAATTGTAAGGCTTGTCCAGTCAGACCAGGTTGCATCAAATCCATCTAATTTAAACTGATGTAAAACACGTTCATCACTTTCATAAGAGGTAGCCGCATAGGTAAATGATACCGCATTGAGATGATAGGGCAACTTACTTAAATTGTTATCTTCTTTTGTGAAAGCATGCTTCGCAATACTTAATTGATTACCATAGAAGATAGTTGAATCAATACTTGTTGTACTAAATCTTCTGATCAGGGTTTTGAAATGAATATCGCGGGTAATTTTTTGATTAGGATTGAAATGAATAAATCCATCTTTTGCACCAAAAAGAATTTCATTATTACTAAGTATAATAATTGCTTCGAGGTCATCATTCAAAAATCTTCTGATCAGATTAAAAGTATTAGTAAGCGCTGTGTAATCTCCGGTAACATTTTTATTCAGCATGCCAATTTGTTCTTTACCGATAAAAAAGATTCTGCCCAGCGCATCTTCCTGCACTTTCCAAAGCTGAACGTCTTCACCTAATAAGCTTGTAAAAAAAGCATCTCGCACAAACCTGTCTTTACTTTTATCATATTTATATATGCCATTCTCAGAAGTGAAAATCAATTCGTTGCGTATTTGATACACATTGATCAGCATATTGGATGGGAATCCTTGCTCATGGCCATAAAATTTAACTTCAGGTTCTGATGTAGTAAAATTTCTGATTCTGAAAACGCCTTTATAGCCATGTGTTATCCAGAGATTTCCATCTCTGTCTTGTTCCATAATGCGCGATGATTCATTAAAGCCTTCCAGTTTCTTTTCAAATACCCAGTGCCCCTTCTCTTTTTTAAAAAGCTGCAAGCCAGAATACAAGCCACCTATTAAGTGATCAGATGAATGTTTTACTTGTTGAAAAATCCAACTACCCGGTTGAGATGAAATCAGCTCAGCACTTTCGCCCACAATGCGGTATGTACCATTATGATGCCCCAGCAAAAGATCTTTACCATACTTACCAATGTGATAAACCTGACCTTGGGTGCCTTCAACAAGCTTAAACACACCCGATTTATCTTTTAATTCTCTTCTGTAAAGTCCAGTATTAGTACCCAGGTAAAGTACTTCATTTTCTAAAAATCCTGCGTAACCTG
>DAOLDI010000649.1:0-1644 GCA_035327445.1 Cyclobacteriaceae bacterium
CCTGCAAATCAGATTTGAAGATTTTTACATTGTGATAAGCCAGTAACCTTTTTTTTGCCGGATCTTCACTTTCAATGGAGATGAGCGTATCTGCTTTCAGAAAAAGGGTGTCTTTGTTATCAGTGAGTTTGGCCACCAGCGGATTACCATAAATTTTAGAATAGTTTTCTGCTTTAAAGTAATCGGCATCATCGCCATAAATGGTCATCTCCTGTTCTTTGGAATTCATCACCACATTGCCCATGGCGCGGTAAAATCTTTTTACATCATCCAGAAACATCCTCTCGGCATCAAGGGTATATTCTTCCGTTTCAAATTTTCCTTTTGCAAAATTTGAGAGTTTTTGATTTGTATCATACTCACCCATTTCATAATAGAAAATATTGCCATCGGTATCGGTAACAGTGGTGAGGGTATGAAAGTAAATCACCTTGCTTTTGGTGTTGTACTGCATGGTATCGGCTTTCAAGGTATAATCAGGATTGGTGCCCACCACATTGGTTTTGAACGATGCCATGTTAGTGATGGCATCATAGTAACCTTTTCTGCTCACCAGGGTATTGGTGCTGTCAACCAGCCTGCCACCATTGAAATAGATAGCCAGACTTTTATCTCTGAAATAATCCAGGTTATTGGTATAAAGTGTTACGGTTTCCAGCTTGGTGAATACCACGTTTTGCCGCAGTTTGGCTACACGCGTTGTACCGTCATACTCCAGTCTTCTGGCTGTGATGGTGATAGAATCACCTTCATAAATCTTGACATTACCAAAAGCTTCAACCTGGTTTTTGGCGCGGTTAAAAATGGCTGAGTCACAGTAAATAGTGGTTTCATTCTGCACAAATACCACATTGCCAATTACCCTGTCAATACGCTGCCCCTCTTTCATACCACCAATCATGGTATCAGCATCCTTCAGCGTAACATTGCGCTGTGCCAGCAATGCAGCGGTACTGATGAACAAAATGACAATGGATGAGAACAGCTGTTTCATAACCGGGCGGCAAATTAGGTAAAAACCGTATTTTTGATTCTATGCTTCATGCTTTCCTTGCATTTATTCAAGCACATCAACTGGCAAAAGCCGATGACAAAATTTTGCTTGCCGTAAGCGGTGGTATCGACTCTGTTGTAATGCTGCATTTATTTCATGAGGCTGGTTTTCATATTGCTGTGGCTCATGCCAATTTCAAATTGAGAGAAGCTGAGGCCGATGCGGACGCAGCTTTTGTTGCTACTCTTTCTGAGCGGCTGGGCCTACAGTTTTACCAGCGTGAATTTGATACCAAGAATTATGCCATGCAGCAGGGTTTATCTATACAAATGGCTGCACGCCAACTGCGGTATGGCTGGTTTCATGAACTGATGCAGGCAGACGGTTTTGATAAACTGGCCACTGCGCATCACCTCAATGATAATATCGAAACGGTTTTGATGAATTTTTTGCGCGCCAGCAGCCCGGACGGATTATGTGGTATTCCGATGCAAAACGGAAAAATTATCAGGCCATTACTTTTTGCGAATAAGACATCCATTGAGGCTTATGCGCAAGAAAACAAATTAAGCTGGCGCGAAGATGCCAGCAATCAGCAAGATTATTACCAACGCAATTTCATTCGCCTTAACATAGTGCCCAGGTTGTAT
>DAOLDI010000650.1:0-1638 GCA_035327445.1 Cyclobacteriaceae bacterium
CAAAACCAAACTTCCGATACATGTTGCAGAAGATCCGTTACGTGCTGTTGTTAGAGGCACAGGTGCTGCACTTAAAAGTTTGGATATATACCGCTCTGTGTTGATGACCTGAGGCGATGGACAGGCTGCTATATTTTTTTTATACCTATAGAGCTTTCTTCACCTTTATCTTGCTGGAGTTATTTTGTGCCTGGATGATCATTCAGAATAATGCTTATCAAGGCGCAAAATTTTTTAACTCATCTAACAGGGTTGTAGCTAATATCATTACCTTTTCTAACAGCCTTTCTGATTTCTTTTCCTTACGGGAAACCAACCGAATACTGGCAGAAGAGAATGCGCTCTTGCGAGATCGAATCATTAAAGGTGATCTTGACTTTACTATTTATAACGGAGATGGATTAGCGCAAGACTCAGTTCGTTATTATCAATATGAATTTATTGCAGCCAAAGTGGTGAATAATTCAACCCGCATGTTTAAGAACCATTTTACCATAAACAAGGGCAGCAATGATGGCATAATGCCTGGCATGGCAGTTATCAGTTCGCAGGGTGTTGCCGGAAAAGTTAAAACTGTTTCTCCGCGTTTTGCTGTAGTAACCTCATTGTTGCACACCGATGTAATGATTTCATCACGCATACAGCGCACGGGTCATGCAGGTACAACACAATGGGATGCTGCTGATCCTACACATGCAGAATTAAAATTTATTCCAAGGCATGTGAAGTTGCAATTAGGAGATACCATCGTAACCAGTGGTTATAATGCCATCTTTCCTGAGGGCATTTTGATTGGAACGATTGAGCAGATTGATATTACAGACGAAGCCGTTTTTTACAATATCAGAATGAAGCTATCGCAGGATTTTGATAAGCTGGGCTTTGTTTATGTAGTAAAGGATAATTTGAAAGATGAGCTAGAGTTGTTAGAAACTGAAAGTATAGACAATAAATGAACAGGGCATTAATTGCATATATATTTGGCTTTATCGCTTACTTGTTTTTGCAAGTAATTGTATTGCGCAATATCATTGTTTTTGATACAGCCTTTTGTTTTGCCTACATCGTATTTCTTTTAATGTTGCCGGTTGAGACAGCCACCATTAACCTGCTATTCATTGCCATGTTAATGGGAATTTCTGTAGATACTTTTTATGATAGCCTGGGTGTACATGCGGCATCAAGTGTTTTCATCATGTTCATCAGAAACGGCTGGCTAAAATTACTTACCCCGCAGGGCGGTTACGATCCCGGAGTAAGACCTGTAATTTCATTGAATGGTTTTTCCTGGTTTATTGTTTATAGCGTACCGCTCATCTTTATACATCATACATTGATATTTTATATTGAGGCAGGTGGATTTCATTTATTTGGATACACTTTATTGAAAGTGGTATTCAGCACTTTACTTACCGCACTGGTGATAGTACTCTTACAGTATATTTTTCCTGTTAAGGGAAGGTTATGAACGAAGGAAGAAAACATATTTTCCAGATATTTATTGTGCTCACCGGGCTGGTGTTCATCATAAAGCTTTTCTTTATTCAGGCGGTTGATACCCGATATCGCGCTGCTGCCGACAGCAATGTGATTATGGCAGAAGGAGATTATCCCTATCGTGGATTGATTTACGACAGA
>DAOLDI010000651.1:0-1629 GCA_035327445.1 Cyclobacteriaceae bacterium
TGACCCTTGAATCAAGATCAGATTCATTTCCGGTAAAAGCTTAACAATTTTTAAATTTTTGGTCTTCACCCTTTCATTACCCATTCTTCCGGCCATTCTCACCCCCTTAAATATCTTGGAAGGATAGGCAGAAGCCCCTACGGAACCAGGAGCTCTCAGCCTGTTGTGCTGTCCAAGCGTTGCTTGTCCGACACCGGCAAAATTATGCCTTTTAACAACCCCCTGAAATCCTTTCCCTTTGGAAGTACCAATGGCGCTAACTTTATCGCCTTCAGTAAAAACTTCAGTCAAAGAAATTTCTTCGCCCAACTTTTTTGCATTCGGGTAATCTCTGAATTCAACCAATTTCTTTTTGGGTGTTGTCTCTGCCTTCGCAAAATGCCCCATCATAGGATTGGTTGTATGTTTTTCTTTAGCTTCACCATAACCTAACTGCACAGCATCATATCCATCAGTATCGATGGTCTTAACTTGTGTAACTACATTAGGTAAGGCTTCGACCACGGTGCAGGCGATATTTTTTCCGTCTGCAGCGTAGATACTGGTCATGCCAATTTTTCTTCCTATTAATCCGTTCATGATTAAATTTTTAATACTAAAGACTTATGACTTTAGAATAAGATGCCTGAAAGGCAGATAAGAATTTTAACTTAAATAGCGGCTTATTACGTAAGCTTGACCTGGATGTCAACGCCACTGGGTAGTTCCAACTTGGATAATGCATCTACCGTTTTCTGTGTGGGCGTAAAAATCTCGATCACTCTTTTGTGGGTCCTCAACTGAAACTGCTCACGAGATTTTTTATTTACATGCGGAGAGCGCAAAACGGTAAATATTTCCTTCTCTGTTGGCAGCGGAATCGGACCGGATATAACAGCACCGCTGTTTTTTACCGTTTTTACGATCTTCTCGGTACTTTTATCTACCAGATTGTGGTCGTAAGAGCGGAGTTTAATCCTTATTTTCTGATTCATAACCTTCTTATATTTTTTATACTCTTTTTAAAGAGGGCGCAAAGATAACGCCATTTTTTAAAAGAGCAAATTATTTATACATTAATAATTAAAAAAATTATACTTTCAAAGCGCCTTTCGCCTTTTCAATCACTGCATCGGCAACACCCTTAGGTGCAGGAGCATAATGGCTGAACTCCATAGTACTGCTTGCCCTTCCTGAAGTGATTGTACGCAATTGTGTTACATAACCAAACATCTCTGCCAATGGAACTTCAGCCTGAATGGCCACCGCCCCGCCGGATCTGCTGTCTTGTCCTTTAGGCAAGCCTCTTCTTCTGTTTAGGTCTCCTATCACAGAACCTACATATTCATCAGGAGTAACTACTTCCAGCTTCATGATAGGTTCCATCAATACAGGATTACACAATTTTGCTGCTTCCTTAAAACCTTCTTTTGCGCACAATTCAAATGCAAGCGGCTTGGAGTCAACTGCGTGGGTTTGTCCATCGTAGATTCTGACCTTCATACTGTCAATATTGTATCCGGCCAAAACCCCGTTATCCATCATGGAGTTAAAACCTTTAATAATGGACTGGAAATATTCCTTTGGAATAGAACCACCGAAAATATCGTTGACAAACTGAAGCTTGGTTTTACCTGACTTGAAGTCTTC
>DAOLDI010000652.1:0-1626 GCA_035327445.1 Cyclobacteriaceae bacterium
CGTTTCATATACAGGCGAAACGCTCGATACAAAAGCGCCATTATTAAAAGCATTAAAAGCAGTAGATGAAGCTGCCACCCGTGTTTGCCAGTTGTTTGATAAAGAAATCACCAGTGTAAATGCTTCATTGGGTTGTGAGCAGGAATATTTTGTGATTGATAAAGCGCTCTTTATGGCGCGCCCCGATTTAGTAATGGCAGGTAGAACGGTATTCGGTCATTCACCAGCAAGAGGTCAGCAGTTAGAAGACCATTACTTTGCGGCCATTCCTCCGCGTGTATATGATTTCATGAAGGATTTTGAAATTGAAGCATGGAAATTAGGTATCCCGGTTCGTACCCGTCATAATGAAGTAGCGCCAAGTCAGTTTGAAGTAGCGCCTTTGTTTGAAGAAGTAAACGTGGCCAACGATCATAACCAATTGCTGATGGACGTTATGGTACGTGTAGCAGAAAGACATGAACTGGTGGTATTGTTTCACGAAAAACCTTTTGCCGGATTAAACGGAAGCGGTAAACACAATAACTGGTCGTTAATTACCAATACTGGTGTTAACCTTTTTGCGCCAAGCAGCAGTGCAAGAGAAAACCTGATGTTCCTTACTTTCTTTGTTACAACTGTTAAAGCTGTGCATGAACATGCAGACTTACTTCGCGCATCAATTGCTACCGCAGGTAACGATTTCAGGTTAGGCGCAAATGAAGCTCCTCCCGCCATCATGTCTGTGTTTATTGGCACAAAGATGAGTGCTGTATTGGATGAATTGGAGAAGAAAGGAAATGTAAAGATTGAGAAGGGCGATAATATGTATATGAAATTGGGTATCGACCAGATACCTGAAATTATATTAGATAATACTGATCGTAACAGAACATCACCTTTTGCCTTTACCGGAAATAAGTTTGAGTTCCGCGCGGTAGGATCAAGCGATAACAGCGCAACAGCCATGACTGCATTAAATGTTATTGTTGCTGATCAGCTTAACCAGTTTTCTGAAGCAGTTGAAAAAGATATCAACAAAGGAACAGAGAAGCGCCTGGCTATTGTAAATGTGTTGAGAAAGTATATCAAAGAAAGTAAAGCCATTCGCTTTGAAGGTGATGGTTATTCTGATGAATGGGTTAAGGAAGCAGAAAAGCGTGGCTTGTCAAACGTTAAGAATACGCCAAGAGCTATTGATGCCTACCTTTCTGATAAGTCAATTAAATTGTTTGAGCGCACAAAAGTTTACAACAAGGTAGAAGTAGAAGCCAGGCAGGAAATTAAGCTTGAAGGCTATATCAAGAAAGTGGATATTGAATCTCGTGTAATGGCTGATATTGCTATGAACCATATTATCCCTACAGCTATTGCTTATCAGAACAAGCTGATTGAAAATGCAAATGGATTAAAAGGTTTAGGAATAGATAACATAGCCGTTATTAAAACCATTCAGGATATTTCTACCCACATCGAAACCATTAAAAATGGTGTCAGAAAAATGAACGAAGAACGTAAGCGAATTCACAAAATAACAGATACGCACAAGAAAGCCCTGGCATTTTGTGATGATGTAAAAGAAAAGTTCTTTGATAAAATCAGAGATGCCGTTGATGAACTTGAATTGCTGGTAGATGATGAAGATTG
>DAOLDI010000653.1:0-1622 GCA_035327445.1 Cyclobacteriaceae bacterium
GATTTGAGCATAAGTGGCAACTTCAATACCATTACATGGAGTACACAACAAACAGGTGCAAGCATTAAAGTAAACGGCCCAGGTAATTATGCTGCAAATACAACAGATGCAAATGGTTGTACAGCTACTGCTGAAATTACAATCAATCCACTTGAAGTTCCCTCTATTACAATTACTGCCAGTGCAACACAAATCATCCGTGGGCAAGAGGTACAATTAGAGGCCACTGGCGCTGATACTTATTTCTGGTCACCTGAAGAGAGTTTAAATGCGGCTGATATTCCAAATCCTGTAGCCAGGCCAAGTATCACTACAACTTACTCAGTTACAGGCTTTTTGACCAATGCCTGTTCTGCAACTGCAGAAGTAACAATTGAAGTGGGCGGAGACCCCATAGTGGAGATTAACGCCCGTAAAGTCTTTTCACCGAATAATGACGGCATTGATGATTTATGGTTGATAGACGGAGCAGAGAATTATCCAGATTGTATACTCAGCATTTTTGATGGAAGAGGAATGCGGGTTTTCGAGACAAGAGGTTATAATAACGATTGGAATGCCGAATTCAACGGTAAACCCCTACCACAAGGAACCTATTTTTTTGTTTTTGCTTGCCCTGATGGCGCAAGAAAAACAGGTTCTGTGCTTGTAGTACGTTAAAAGTTTACCTTACTTTAATATTTGGTATATACCACCAACATTAAGTTGGCTTATTGGTGAAGTATAGACTTATCAACTTAAACTATGAGTAAGTATTTTTTGCGTGTCGCTGGCAGTTTGTTTTTTGCATTTATTTCTTTTGCCTCTTTAGCTCAGGTAAATTCTTTGCCATGTAACCCGGCAAATCCGGCTAATGGTGGTAATTGTCCGAGCGAATGTGTATTTGCACCTGCAGTAGAAAGAGGTTGCAATTGTTTTGATGGTATTGATAATGATGGAGACGGAAGAATTGATGCCTTAGATCCTGATTGTGCCTCTTATTATGGTTTGGAGTTCTTAGGTTCTGGTTCAGACTGTTCCATAACTCCTAATGTAACCGGCTCATTTGCTGGCTTTGTAGGCACCGCATCGTCAGCACAAAATACATCAGATACTCAAGCCAGAATTGCGGTAGGTGATGTAGATGGAGACGGCATTCCGGATATTGTAACTACCTCTAAGTGGAACCAACAGATACGTGTTGTAGCTACCAGCAATAATCAGGCAGATGGTAAAAGTGCTGGGGACGTTAAAGCTGATTATAAAACACCCGGAAAGGCAATCTTTCCCTCTGGTAATTTCTACTTTGAATTGGAAATTGCTATTGCCGATATCAATAAAAATGGCAAAGGCGAAATGTTCTCTGTGGTTAGTAAAAGAAAAAATGCTAAAGCTACTCCAGAAGGTTATTGGTTGGTTGGTTTTACTTATACCTCAGGTCAACTCACCCCATTGTGGAATGCAGTGGCTTTGGGGAATAGAAGACCAGGAATAATTGGTATTGCTGATTTTGATGGCGATGGTCTAGCTGAAGTATACTTTAAAGATGAAATATATGCTGCAGAAACAGGCAAGCTGCTCGCACGAGGAGCAGGTGGTGAATGGTCAACAGTTGTTAATGCCGCGCCTGTTGCTGTTAATGT
>DAOLDI010000654.1:0-1619 GCA_035327445.1 Cyclobacteriaceae bacterium
TGCAGTACCGGCAACATGAGCGATTCATTCGGCAGAATAACTACCGTCTCTTCTTCCTTCATACCTGATGCCAAAGCCTTTGCGACCTGCTGACTTAATAATTTGATTTGCGCGCTTTGCTGTGCAGTACCATAAAAATGTACCTGTTTGGCTTCCGCTTTAAAATACCAGGGTATTTGTGCCGGAAAAGTTTTGGCAAACACAGCATGTTGCTGGTACTGCCTGAAAAAATATCCGGCTTCCTGACTGCTATCGTTCAGATAATACGCATCGATATCCCAGAATATGCTGGCCTGCTTCTCTGTAATAAGTTTAGTAATGAGCGCTTCATCGGTTTTTGTCAATGCATTGAAGCCTGCGAATACAATTTTTTCATAAGGCAGTTGTTGGATGGCTTCATCCAAATTTTCAATGAGTTGTCGCTGCAACATACCTTCGTAAGCAAGACCCTGCTGCGATAACGAAGTCTTAAAGCTTTGATACAAGGGCCATAGCTTCTCCCAAAACTGCACAAAGTCTTGCTGATGTTTGGAACCCTTTGTATGAAATTCGCCCCAGAAGTCTTTGAGAAAACTTTGCTGCTCATCCGTAAGAAATTCAAAAAGGTTATCCAGTTCTTTCTGGTCGCTCAGATTTTTAAAAATGCGTTCTGCATCTACCAGGTATTTATCAATCTCATCAAAATCGCGCAGCAGCATTTTACCCCAGAAATAAAATTGCTCGAAAGGTTCTTTGCTGGGGTAAATTTCTTTGTACACCTGGTGCAATTGATATACAAGCTGCAATTCATCGCTGCGTTTGAATTTACTCAATTGATGATACAAGTCCTCTATACTGAGTAGCGTTGGCGACAGCACGGGCTTATCTAACAGCGAAGTATATTCTTTCTTAAAATACAAGGCTGCCCTGCGCGAAGGAAAGACCAAACAAACTTTCTCTGGCTGCGCAAAGTTTTGCTGCATGTATGAGGCGATATCGTGTAAGAAGCTTTGCATGCTCAGAGATTTAAACTCAATTGATCCTTATCCCCTTTTCCTGCCGCAAACTTTACTTCTTCTATGGCAATATCTTCATCACCCAGGTAAAGCAGGTAACCCTTCACTGCATAGCCCATGTTGCGCATGGCTTGCATATAATCATTTACCTGCTCCTTATCCGCAGCCTTCTTCTCCCCTGTTTTATAATCGAGGATGATGGCTTGCTTTTCCCTGGTCAGTAATTTATCTACGCGCAATTCCTGCATGCCGGGCAAAAGAATACCGGCTTCATTTCTTGCCTGCCATTTTTCACTGAACCAATCCGCTACCAAAGGCGTAGCAAAAAGTTTTTGCAATTGTGCTTCAATGCGCGCTGCTTCTTCCTGGGTAATCAGTCCTTCGGCCAGCACATCATTCAGTGCCCTGGGTAAATCCTGCTCCTGAACAATGCGTGCAAGTACTTCGTGCACTTTAATGCCGTACTGAATTTTTTCTAACCTTGCTTTATGTGCGGCATCATAAAAATTTTTCGCTGCTTGTTTAATCTGCATTTTATCCTGCCATGAGCCGGTACTGAATTGGGTAAGCTGTAATTCGTTTTGTTGGGCATCAGTTTTTTGCTCAGCAATTTTCAGTTCACCC
>DAOLDI010000655.1:0-1607 GCA_035327445.1 Cyclobacteriaceae bacterium
TAGGGTGCAGCTCTTTGATTCTCATGCTTAAAAATTCATAGCGACTGTAGCCATAATGCCTGATGGCCGTTGCATTTACATCAAGAATTCTCAGATTGTCGATACGATAAATCCATTTAGGTAATGGGCTTGTATTAAAGAGTGTGCGGTACTTTTCTTCAGATGTTTTAAGGTTCTCTTCGGCTTTTATTTTGGCGGAAATATCACGCGTAACACTGAGTACAGCATTTATTTTTCCATGCTTGTCGCGCATGGGTACAGCATTGCTTTCCATCCACCTTAAAGTTCCCTTTAAGCCTATGATGCGAAAACGAGCTTCTGCTTGCCTGCCACTTAATGCCTTTTTATGCAAGGCAATAAATGCTGCTTTATCTTTCGGATGAATCAAGCCGCTTACCTTTTTGCCAATAGCTTTATTTGGATTATCGCTTGCTTCAATCATTTTAAGCCCGGCAGGGTTCATATCAAGTAAAACACCATCGGGCGAAACAATTTTTACGCACTCAGGCTCAGAGTCTAGTATGGTGCTGAGCTTTTGATTGTTCTCATAAAGGTTTTCACGGGCAATAATCTGCTCTATATTCAGTGCAAGATTATTGGCAATTGTATTAATTAACTGTACTTCTTCTTTAAGAAATACTTCCTCATGAAATTCGGCTGTGTTTTTAAGGTAACTTACTGTTACTTCCAGTACTTTATTATCGCTTGTCTTTTTTCCGGCAGTAAGCAACCAGCGGGTTTTTTTAAAGTTTTCTGTTTTGTACACTTCATTACCTAACCGGATGGCAGCAGAAGCGATTTCGGGGAACCGCCAACCTTTGGGAATATGAACTACCGCGCGCTTTAAGAGTTCATCAACTCTTAGATTAAGACTACTAAGACTGCTGATTTTATAGAGACAAGATTGTTCTTTGATGCGTTCATTTAAGGCCTGCAAGGTTTTTTTTAAGTTTTGCTCTGCCCTGTATTCTTTAGTGATATCGGCAGTGGTTACAAAAACGCCAATTATTTTTCTTTGGTCATCATAGGCAGGTACATACTTTATCCTGAAGATTATGGTGTCACCACTTTTTGTTTTAATGGTAATTTCTGATTGTTCATGCTTGCCTTTTAATACCCGGTTGTAGATTTGTTTTGCAATTTCTTTTCTTTCAGCTTGCGCGTAATCAATTATGTTAGCGCCTTGCTGAACTACCATTCCAAGATATTTCTTATATAATACTTCAAACTGTTTGTTGTAAGATACTATGTTCAGTTTTTTATCAAGCAGTATAAAAGCTTCTTCAGTATTGTTAATCAGCCAGCTTAGTTCATTTTCTCTTTGCTTTCTGAAACTTATGTCTTTGGAAAGGGTACAGTAAATCTCTTTGCCCTTAAACTTGCCCATTCGTTTTGAAGAAAATTCAATTGGAAGTTTACTGCCATTTTTCATTATAGCGGTTACTTCTCCTGTAACCCATCCCCTTTTCTTTCTTTCAGCAATTAATTTTTTGAATTGTTTGTCAGTAAAATCAATAATCAGTTTACTTCCACTTTTTTGTAGTTCTTTTTCCTGGTAACCAAATAATTTGCAAGCCGCATTATTGGCCCTGATAATAGCTCCAGTG
>DAOLDI010000656.1:0-1607 GCA_035327445.1 Cyclobacteriaceae bacterium
AGACCCCGCTTTGACCAGTCTCCCGATTAATTTCGGGAGTGCCTTCATGGCGAAAACATCTTGTCTTCATCAGTAATGTAAGCGGTGTCTGAGCGTAGCCCTTGACTTCGGCAGAAAGTGAAGACACACTTTTTATTAAATTTACCTACCTTAAGCAAAAAATTTATGCAGAGGTACTTCATTCTTCTTTTTGCTTTTGCCTTCATGGCTTGCGAGAGCCGGCAATCTTCAACAAAAGATTTCAACACAAATCTCGATGAATATTTTGCTTCACTGTTTAAAGCTGATGAACCCGGTGCGGCTATTCGCATCTTAAAAAATAATGAAGAAATATTTTCGGGCTATTATGGTCTTGCCGATTTACAAACGAAAGAAAAAATTACCGCAAGCACACTTTTTAATTTGGGTTCTATTTCAAAACCCTTTGTGGCTTATGGTATATTAATATTGAGAGATGAGGAGAAATTATCTTTGGGTGATCCGCTTTCAAAATATTTTGCTGACTTTAAAAATCCGGCCATAGCAGATAAAGTAAAAATAAAACACCTGCTTACTCATACCAGCGGCTTGCCCGACCTGCGCAAAGTGCAGGAAGAATTTGAATTTTACTTAAGTGCAAAAGATGCAGAGAACTGGGCACCCATTATGCATGCTGATGATTTATTGTTTGAACCGGGTACGCAGTATGATTATTCCAATCCGGCTTTTAATGCATTAGCCTTAATAATAGAACAGCTCAGCGATATGCCGTGGCAGCAATTTATAGCAACAAGAATTTTTAATCCGGCAGGTATGCACAGCAGTACCATTACAGATGGTCCGCATCCGCAGCAGGGTGTTGCACATGCCTATGAAAAAGTAGCTGATGTATGGCAAGAATTAGATTACGGAGAAGAGCCTACTTTCTCAGCAGCAGGTAACGGTGGGGTATGGAGTTCAGTAAATGAATTGCAACTTTTTGAACAAGCTTTACAACAGGCCCTTTTTATCTCTGCGGCAAGTGTACAAGAATCACGCAGTGTACAAAAGCCTGACAACTGGCAGGCAGAACATACGCCCTTTATTGGTTGGTCGTGGTTTATAGAAAATACCAGTTCAGGTTTACAAAGTATAGGGCATACCGGTACGCAAGGTGGTTTTTATTGCCATTATGTTTACCTGCCCGAAAGCGACATATTATATATAGTGTTGGCAAACCGCATCTATCCGCGCGAAGCAAGTTTTGAGTATATCTTAACGCAATTGGAAAATTTCAATTGGCTTGAGTAGCAGTCTGCCGGCCGGCTTTTTTCCACCTGTCACATCCCGGTTTTTTTCTGATTTATTTTTCATAGTTTGAGGCTTTAATCTCCAATTATGAAGAAAGTTTTTATTCTCTTTTCCGCAGCACTTGTTTACCTGCACAGCGTGCAGGCACAAGTTGAAAAATCGCCTAGCCGTGCAGAAGGCGAAGGTCCGTACACGCAACTTATTATTCGTGGGGTAACCTTGATTGATGGCACAGGCGCACCGCCTATTGGTCCGGTTGATATTGTGGTAAAACAAAACCGCATTACTGAAATCAGAACAGTGGGTTATCCTGGTGTGCCTGTAGCTGAAAACAGAAG
>DAOLDI010000657.1:0-1594 GCA_035327445.1 Cyclobacteriaceae bacterium
TGCCCAATACCCAATGCCTAATGCCTACTGCCCAATGCCCAATGCCCAATGCCTAATACCTAATACTTAATACCTTCCGAGACTTCGGTATCCCAAACTACAAATTCCAATATGTACTTATGAATTACAAATAATTGATTTATGGCACCTAAAACTTTAACACATAAACACTTTAACACCTCAACACCTAATCAGCTTTCCCAACCGCAGCTCTTTTTAATCTGTCATTAATTGCTCTTCCTAAACCTATGTCGGGCAGAGGCTCGGCTAATATGGTAGTAACCGGCATGTTGTCTAATATTCTTAGTGCTGCAAATAAATTTTGAGCCGCTTCGCGTAAGTCTTCTTTTACAGAAAGTTGAATTTGTCTGGACTCTTCAACTTCATCATAGATTTTACTGAAGCTTAAAATACCAACTTCTTTAGGATCAGTATTAGCCAGCCAGTAGGCGATATCGCCCAAAATCATTTTTTTATCTGGTGCATAATGGCTGCTCAATTGACCTGGCGCCAAAACTTTTTCCTGCACCTGCGATTTAATCAATACTTGTTGTCCTGCTACCTGCTCAATTTCTTCTTTGCTGATACCACCTAATCTGTACATACAAAGTTCATCATCTTCCATGCCTACTATGCTCGACTCAATACCTACCCGGCAAGGGCCACCGTCCAGTATATAGTCGATTTTATCTCCAAGTTGTGCTGCAACATGTTGGGGCATGGTAGGACTGATATAACCGAAAGGATTGGCACTGGGCGCAGCCAATGGAAAATCGATGGACTTTAGCAAAGCAAGTGTTAATGGATGTGCCGGTACGCGCAGCGCAACCTGGGGCAAACCTGAGCATACCAGGTCAGGAATAATCTCGCGCCTGGGAACTAATACGGTGAGCGGACCGGGCCAGAAGGCTTCAGCCAGTTTGGCCAGAGTTGGATGAAATTGTGGTGTGTATTTAGTTACTTCATCAATCTGATGAATGTGCACAATCAGCGGATCGAAACTCGGGCGGTTCTTGGTTTCAAAAATTTTAGTCACAGCATCGGCATTCAAAGCATTACCGGCAAGTCCGTAAACCGTTTCAGTGGGTATGGCAACCAAAGCATTTTGCTTCAGTATTGCTGCAGCCTTCAAAATATCGGTACCGATGAGCGCCATAATCAAAAGTAATACAATCAACTTGCTTAAAAGGGGGCAATATGCGCAAATATAATTTTTGGTACAGGCGGCAAAATTAACTTTCTTTAATCTGGAAAAAATGATGAAACTATGAGCAATAAAACAAGGTCGATTTTAAAAGCAATTGCTGTATTAATGGTTCTTTTAGCAGTATTAATGGAGATGGGCTGGGTGGTTATACCCGCCATAGCGGGTTTTAAACTCTGGATAGTAATTGCTGCTTTTGGAATTTTATTGATCAGTTCGCGTTGACGCGGAACATATTTGCATTAGATTTGTTAAACAGTCAGTATATCCCATCTTCCAAGGTGGTGTATGCTTTCATGATTTACAGTTTGATCAGAAACCCCGTCTCTGCTGCAACAGGTCGGGGTTTCGCTTTTTAGTCTTGTTTATCATTCTCAGCATAGAAGCTTC
>DAOLDI010000658.1:0-1593 GCA_035327445.1 Cyclobacteriaceae bacterium
CTGAAGCCTATGCGGCCAAGCACATGGTACACATTTTGGTAAACAACACCGGAGGACCCGCTGCCGGCAAAGCCATAGACGCCAACCTGGATGATTTTGCCAAGGCATTTTCCAATCACCTGCTTTGCAACCAGGTATTGGTGCAGGCATTTACACCCTCCATGAAAAAAAATAATTATGGTCGCATCATCAATGTAATATCAACCTCCGTGAAAATTCCAATTGCGGGTTTGGGCGTGTCTAATACGGTGCGTGGAGCTGTGGCTAACTGGGCCAAAACATTGTCATTAGAGTTAGGTCAGTTTGGGATAACAGTAAATAATGTTTTGCCGGGCGCAACTTTTACCGGCAGATTGGAGTCACTTATCAAGAACAAAGCGGATAAAGCAGGTAAACATGAATCTGAAATATTGAACGAAATGATTGCCGAAATTCCAGCACGCAGAATTGGAGATGCGGCAGAAATTGCTGCAGCTATAGCTTTTCTGGCCTCTCCGGCTGCGGCATACATCAATGGTGTGAATCTTGCTGTTGATGGCGGAAGAACAGGCAGCCTTTAAAC
The DNA here is from genome assembly GCA_035327445.1 of Cyclobacteriaceae bacterium. GTDB lineage: Bacteria > Bacteroidota > Bacteroidia > Cytophagales > Cyclobacteriaceae > DAOLDI01. The sequence continues at coordinate 563 of DAOLDI010000658.1, forward strand.
ATGCATACTAATATAGACCATCTCAAAAACTCACTAGATCAAAAAGCAGCTCTTCTTAGCCCTTACCTGCTGCACAGGTATCAGATCACCAGACTTGGCAAAGCCCTCGACTTACTTGAACAAGATGAAGACCCTCCGCATGAACTTACACGGGAATTCCAGTTATTATTAGAGCAGATTAAAACGGATTTACCTGTATTGAAACAAGATATTAATCAATATGACCAGCGCTTCAGGGCATTGTTCAGAAAAGCCAGAATGCATTATGCAAAATCTGCTCCGGGCAGAAACCTGCTCATCGGATTATTTTCCGGTGCTTTTGCAGGTGCAACCGCAGCACTTATCTGGCATTTACCTGTCTGGACCAATTCTATTGGCATTGTACTTGGCTTATTAATTGGGATTCTAAGCGATTTGTACGCTGAGCGAAAAGGTAAGGTGCTTTGACAGCTTCAAATGAAATCCCATACTAAGTTAAAATCACTTTACTTTGTGATTCATTCAAAACTACTCTGCACAGTTGGAAAAGATTAAGAATTATATCAGCGGAAATCTGATTGCGCCTATCTCAGGCCAATACATAGAAAACATTGATCCAGCTATCGGCAAGGCATACAGCCTGGTGCCTGACTCAGATGCTGCTGATGTACAAAATGCCGTGCAAGCGGCAAAAGCTGCTTTCCCTGCCTGGAGTAATTTGAATGCCAATAAGCGCGCACAAATTCTTTTGCGCATTGCTGAGTTAATTGATCGTGACCTTGACAAACTTGCACTTGCAGAAAGTATAGATAATGGTAAGCCACTCAAGCTTGCTAAAATTGTTGATATCCCCAGAGCATCGGCCAACATGCGCTTTTATGCAACAGCTGCTATGCACTTTGCTTCAGAATCTCATTACATGGAAGGCGAAGCCATTAACTATACCCTGCGCACAGCGGTTGGTGTAGCCGGTTGTATTTCTCCCTGGAATTTGCCTTTGTATTTATTCACCTGGAAGATAGCACCTGCTCTGGCTGCGGGTTGTACGGTAG
>DAOLDI010000659.1:0-1586 GCA_035327445.1 Cyclobacteriaceae bacterium
CCGCCCTGCAAAGGTTGAATTACTGGTTTTGATTGACAGAAAATATAACCGCGACTTACCCATAGCACCAGATTATGTAGGCAAACAGGTAAGCACCATTGCCTCACAAAAAGTACTGGTAGAACTGGTAGCGCAAGGACACAAACAAAACAAAATTTGGCTGATCAATAAAGATTAAGACTATGTCGAGACTAAGTCAGAAACATCTGCTGGGAATTAAAAACATCACTGCCAAAGACATTGACTTAATTTTTGAAACTGCTGATAATTTTAAAGAAGTCATCAACCGCCCCATCAAAAAAGTACCTTCGCTCAGAGACATTACCATTGCCAACGTATTTTTTGAAAACTCAACACGCACCCGTTTATCTTTTGAACTGGCAGAAAAAAGACTCTCAGCCGATGTTGTTAATTTTTCTTCCTCCACCAGTTCTGTAAAAAAGGGAGAAACCCTACTAGATACGGTCAATAATATTCTGGCCATGAAAGTTGACATGGTGGTAATGCGGCATTCCAGTGTAGGCGCACCTCATTTTTTAGCACGGCACATCAAGGCCAATATTGTAAATGCAGGTGATGGTACCCACGAACATCCCACGCAGGCTTTATTGGATACCTACTCGATAAGAGAAAAACTGGGAGATGTTGGCGGAAAGAAAGTTGCCATTATCGGAGACATCCTGCACTCAAGGGTTGCGCTCTCCAACATTTTCGCCCTGCAAAAATTAGGAGCTGAAGTAATGGTTTGCGGTCCATCTACCCTAATACCCAAATACATGGCCTCATTGAATGTAAAAGTATCTCATAACCTTCTGGAGGCCCTCAACTGGTGCGATGTTGCCAATGTGTTGCGCATTCAATTAGAACGGCAGCAGATCAAATATTTTCCTTCACTGCGGGAATATTCCATTTATTACGGAGTGAACAAGAAAGTACTTGATTCACTTAACAAACGCATTACCATCATGCACCCGGGCCCCATTAACAGGGGTGTTGAATTGAGCAGTGATGTGGCCGATTCAGAGCATGCCATTATACTTGATCAGGTAGAAAATGGCGTGGCCATCAGAATGGCCGTGCTTTACCTGCTGGCAGGCGTAGTAGCCTGATGTACTTAGTGTAAATTTTTAAAGCAGCCCTACGATATTTTATACCTTTGTAAAAAAATAAACCCTTATATGCCTTCATATTACAATTCAATCATTGAAACCATTGGTAACACACCTATGGTAAAGCTAAACGCTGTTACCAAAGGAATTAAAGGAACCATTTTAGCCAAAGTAGAATACTTTAACCCGGGTAATTCTATGAAGGACCGTATGGCATTGAAGATGATTGAAGACGCTGAAAAAGCAGGCATCTTAAAACCCGGTGGAACCATCATAGAAGGTACTTCAGGCAATACAGGAATGGGCCTTGCGCTTACTGCCATCGCCAAAGGTTACAAATGCATTTTTACCATGGCCGATAAACAATCACAGGAAAAAATTAATATCCTGAGAGCCGTTGGTGCCGAAGTAGTGGTATGCCCTACCAATGTTGAACCTGATGATCCGCGTTCGTACTATTCGGTTGCCAGAAAACTG
>DAOLDI010000660.1:0-1585 GCA_035327445.1 Cyclobacteriaceae bacterium
TCTTCATCTAGTTGCTCACACTTTTCACCAATAAGTATTTGCTTGGATAAACTGAGAATTTTCTCAGGTGCACCAACTACAAATATTTCCTCTACTCCTTTTTGCTTTACCAAACTTGCTCTGAATTTATTATCAGAGTTAAAAGGTATATCATCAAGTTTTTCAAACTCTGCCAAACTCTTTGAGATACCTGCTTTTTTGGATGCAACCAGTAGAGCACCCTCAGTCGGATCACCAATTAACTGATACAAATCCTTTTCCTGATCGTGCCTGATGCTTGCATTATTTGACAAAGCAGCTATAAGTAAGAACTTATTTAAAGCGTAAATAGCGTCAGGTTCAATCGTTTCATCGCGTAACTTAAATACGCCTATGGGCTTCCATCCCTCTCCGCTTAGATGAATTTCATCATCAAGATTTACAGCAATATTTCTGAGCGTTAATGCATTTTGTGTGAGGGTACCCGTTTTATCGGTAATGATTGTACTCACCGCACCTAAAGTTTCTGTAGCTGTAAATACCCGTATGATGGCATTCTTTCTACTCATGTGATTGGCACCTATTGCCAGCACAATTGATAAGACTGCGGGTAATCCTTCGGGTATTGATGAAACTAATGCAGCAATCGAAATGAGCAGCAATTCATTGGTTGCATAGTCTTGTGAGAAATATCCTACAAAAAACAGCAGTAATGCACTGCAAATTGCAATTACCCCCATTTGTTTGCCCAACTTATCAGCCTTAAGCTGAAAATTTGTTTTCTCCTCTTTTATATCTCCAAGTGATCCGGCAATAGAACCCAACTCAGTTTTCATACCCGTACCGGTGACTACTGCTTTGCTAAAACCTGCCGCAACAAATGTTCCTTTGAAAACCATGTTGCGCCTATCACCTAATGCCACAGCAGATTGAATAATGTCGGCATGCTTGCTAACCGGAACAGATTCACCTGTGAGTGATGCTTCTATGCAGCGAAGATTTTTTGCTTCTATAATGCGCGCATCTGCCGGTATGGCATCACCTTCTTCTAATAGTATGATATCTCCGGGTACAATTTCTTTTGAAGCAATCATTTGAGCTTCCCCATCACGAAGTACCCTGGCCTTAGGCACAACCATATTTTTTAATGAAGCAATGGCGCGCTCGGCCTTTAGTTCCTGAACAAAACCAATTAGTGTATTAATCAGTATTACAGCAAGAATTACATAAACATCAAGATAATGGCCTGTTAAATATGAAATGACAGCGGCAATCAACAGCACATATACCAAAAAATTTGCAAACTGCTTTAACAATAAAACATACCATGGCCTAACTGTAACTTCATTAAGTTCATTATAACCATAATTTGCTAATCTGTTTGCTGCCTCTGCGCTGTCAATACCACTTACCGATGATTTACAATACTGCAGAACCTCTTCAAATGATTGCTTACTGAATTGCATACTACCATAGTTACATTTTTACAAGAAAGTACTTATGTAAGTAAATAAAAATGATATTTCTCAGCTAAAACAAAAAAAGCTATCCTTGAGAGATAGCCTTTTATTAAAAGTTAAACTAATACTACATTGACCAAGTCTTG
>DAOLDI010000661.1:0-1576 GCA_035327445.1 Cyclobacteriaceae bacterium
ATTTTCCGGTTGATGTAGCCATTGCAGAGTTTAATCCTGATGTGATAATTGGGGTTAACGTATCTACCAGGAAGTATGATGATTATCCTTTTGAAAGTGACGATCGCCTTATCAGCAATGAATTGTTTTTAATGCTGATAGATAAAGCGGACCCCGCCAAAATTCCGGATGGAGGATTTTACATAGAGCCAAATCTAAGTGCTTATACAGGCTTTGACTTTAGTAAAGTGAATCAACTGATTGACAGCGGATATGTTGCTACTATTGTTCAAATCGAAGAAATAAAAAGTAGCATAAAGCGAAGAGTATCATGTGAGGAAATTACAAATGCGCGAAATGATTTTAACGTCAGAAAAAAACCTTTACAGTTTGGGAACATCAGGTATGAGGGGTTTAACAAAAGACAACGCGCCTACATCAATAACCTGTTTGCCATTGATGAAAAGCCTCTTAGCCTGCATGAAGTAAAGACCGGATATTTCAAGTTGGTAGCCGAAGATTATTTCAAAAGCATATATCCTACCGTTAACTACAACAAGGATTCTGAGTCTTATGATCTTACGCTAAGTCAGCGGCCAGGAAATAATACAAAGATCGATTTTGGAGGAAATCTTTCAACCCGCAACATCAGTAATATGTTTTTGGGGCTCAACTATTATCACTTCAGTAATTTTCTGTTTCATGCAAATGCTGAATTCTATGCGGGTAACTTTTACAAATCAGTTCAGGTTAAAACACAATTTGATTTACCATATCTCGGCAGATTCTACATAGAGCCAGAAGCAGTTGTTAACGTTTGGGATTTTTTGGAATCTGATGATTTAATTTTGTTTGACAGGTTGCCTACAGCACTAGAACGCATTGATAGAAGGCTTGGCGTTAACATTGGTCACGCAGTAAAAGATAAGTACAAGTTAACGTATGCTGTGCATGGTATTTATAACACCGACAGGTTTATTAATTCAACAGTATTGAGCAGCCTCGATGTTTATGACAGGCTTAATCTTTCTGGCTTAAGAACACAAATTAATTTTTCAAAGTATGATTTAAACAGGAAACAATATGCCAGTAAGGGTAGAAATTTTAATCTGAATCTAAGTTACTTTGATGTAAATGAAAATCTAGTTCCAGGAACGACCTCTGTATTTGATAATGAAATTACCAATAACCATAAATGGTTTAGAGCAAGATTAAATTACGAGCAATATTTTAAGTCAAGAACTTTTTATACTCCGGGTATTTTAGTTGAAGCGCTTGTTTCAAACCAACCTGCTTTCAGCAGTTATAAAGCTTCCTTAATTAGTGCCCCAGGCTTTTATCCCTTACAAGACAGCAGAACTATATTTCTGGAAAATTTCAGGGCTTATAATTATGTGGCAATGGGTACAAGAAATGTATTCAATATCAGAAAGAGTTTAGATTTCAGGTTTGAGGCCTATGTATTCAGACCAATTGAGGCCATACGCGAAGGACAGAATCAAAGGCCCGTTTTATTCAGCTCAGAAAAGGATTTTCATTTTGCCGCCAGTGGCAACCTGGTGTTCCATTCGGCCATTGGCCCAATTAGCTTAAGTGC
>DAOLDI010000662.1:0-1576 GCA_035327445.1 Cyclobacteriaceae bacterium
TTTTATTTCATTCAAATGCTCAAACACCAATTGCTTCGCTTCAGGCATTGCAAATACCTCTTGCATGTTTTGTACAAGTCCGGCAGGAATTTTGGCTGCATGCAGTTGTGGTAGTAAAGCCTCACTGTTAATTTCTTTTAACGCTTTGCTAATGGCAGCACCTAATTGCACTCTGTGTTTTACCCGTTCCTGGTTATTCAAAAATTCCGGTGCCTTTGCCAATGCGGGTTCGCCTATCAATACACAAAATTGCTGAAACTGTTTGTCGTTGCCAATGGCTAATAAAATCTGTTTGCCATCTTTGCTTTCATACACATCTCCGTAAGGTGCAATGTTGGGATGTGCCGAACCCTGCCGCTGCGGAATTTTTCCTGCCATCAGCCAGTTCATGGCCTGGTTGGCTAATGAAGCAAGAGCCGCATCAATCAATGACACCTGCACGCAACTGCCTTCTCCTGTTCTTTCTTTTTTCAGCAAGGCCAACAGCAAACCTTCTTTCAATTGATGCGCGGCCAGCAAATCAATAAGCGCTACCGGCATTTTAGTAGGCTTGCTTTCGGGCTCACCATTCATGAACATGAAACCTGCTTCGGCCTGTATCTCGGCATCGTAACCCACGCGGGTATTATCCGGTCCGTAGCCGGAAATTTCTCCGTAAATAATTTTTGGATTTATTGCCTTCGCAGCTTCATAATCAACACCCAGTTTATTTGCATCGCCTGCTTTATAACTGCTGATAACAATATCAGATTTTTTAAAGAGGGCCTCCATAATGATTTTGGCCTCGGGCTTTGTTAAATCAACAGAAATGGAATGCTTGCCCCAGTTGGCCGAGCAAAAATAGGCGCTCAAATCGCTTTCGGGTTCGCTGGGCAATTTCCAACTGCGGGTAACATCGCCACCGGTTTTGAGATTTTCTACTTTGATAACTGTAGCGCCCAGCTCGGCAAAGAACTGCCCCACGCTGGGCCCGGCCAATACTGAGGCCAGTTCAGTAACAAAGAGTCCGTCAAAAAAAGCTTTACTTTGCATGCTCAAACAATTGCTAATATATGGAACTTTTGAAGCATCCATTGCCTTCTTAGATTCAATGCAAACATCACAAGGAAAAGGTAAACGTGTAGTTGTAGGTCTCTCCGGAGGGGTAGATTCCAGCGTAGCTGCGTACCTGCTTAAAGAGCAGGGTTACGAAGTGATTGGTATGTTCATGAAAAACTGGCATGATGACTCCGTAACCATCAGCAAAGAATGCCCCTGGCTGGATGACAGCAACGATGCCATGATTGTGGCCCAGCACCTCGACATTCCTTTTCAAGCCATTGACTTGAGTAAAGAATACAAAAGCCGCATTGTCGATTACATGTTTGCCGAGTACCAGGCCGGGCGCACACCTAACCCCGATGTGTTGTGTAACCGTGAAATCAAGTTTGATATTTTTCTCCAACACGCGCTGAACCTGGGTGCCGATTATGTAGCCACCGGCCATTATTGCAGAAGAGGAACAAGTACTGATGCGCTTGGCAATACAGTTTATCAGTTACTTGCCGGAAAAGATATTAATAAAGACCAGAGTTAT
>DAOLDI010000663.1:0-1575 GCA_035327445.1 Cyclobacteriaceae bacterium
AATCAGATTACCATTAGGACTTTTCAGCATGAATTCTCCACCAACATTTTGAATTGCTGTCCATGAATTGCCTTCATCATCGCTGGAGAATGCTCTTCCATCTGCTGCGATGAGTAATTTGTTATTTACTTTCTGGATTGCTGAAGAATTATATTGAAATGAAGTTAAGCCAGCATTTTCACTTGTAAATGTTGAGCCGTTATTAGTAGAGGAATAAATTCCTTGTCTTCCCCATACACTAGCAGCATACATTTTACTGTCCACCCATTTAAGATCTGCAATGGAAATAAATTCTTCCTGTACCTGCCTCTCTGACCAGCTTGCACCCTGATCTGAAGATGCATATAAACCCCTATTCCAGGCCAACAGGTATTCTCCTTGCGGACTCTGATATGCATTAGATTCCCCTGACCAGAAATCATCTCCAGGTAAGTTTGAGCGAATCGAAGTCCAATTAGCACCATTATCGGTTGTACGATAAATGTTTTTATTGGAGATGGCAATTACAGAACCATCCGTCATGGCATTTACCCTGATGTGCCCGATGCCACTTAAGTCTAAACCGTTCTGACTGGTATTCCAAGTGATGCCGTCATCGCTTGAGCGTAGCATTTCCCAATTGCCTGTGTTTCTGAACAAGCTGAGGTACAAATCTCCGTTACTTGCCTGGGTCATATCGCGGAACCAACCTCCTGCATTGTCAAATATTTTAGAAAAACTTACACCCTCATTGGTAGAACGGAATAATCCATCATCTGCCATAATCAATATGCTGCCATTGGCAGATATGTACATATTTCTTGCGCCATTATATTGGCCACCAGAAACCCATTCGAAGCTACTGCCATTGTTTGTTGATTTATAAAACTGGTTGTATTGAGAAGTATAAACAGTGCTGCTTTGTGAACCAGCAAAAGCTGCATGGATGTCAGTGAATGGTAAATTTAATCTTTCCCAATTTTGATTGACTGTATTGTACCTGAAAAGTCCTACGTATTGTCGGTAGGCATAAAGCGTATTATTAGATGACTTATAAATTCGGTTAATATCACCACCGGTTGGACCGGCAGTAGGTTGCCAGTTAAAATCAATAAAAGTGGGCAGTTCATTAACAGGTACTACCAATTGTCCGCTGAATTTTACTGCAGGACCTGCATAAGTTGATGCGATAAACTCATTGCTATTGGCCGGATTTTGTATGATATCGCTGATTAAAATTTGCGGAAAATTTGATGGGAGTTGCGTGTTTTTCCAGGTCTTGCCCTGATCTTGTGTTATGCTAAGCGTGCCTCTTTGGCTAACAGCAATTCCACCTGCCCCCTGATTGATAGGAAGTACTCTTTCATTAGCACGGCTAAGGGTACTCCAGGTGCTACCCTGGTTGGATGAATAAAAAACCGCATCGTAATTGGACAGATAAAGCACACCATTAACCACAAATATGCCTGTGTAGGCTGTATTATCTGTAGGTGGAATTATTTCACTTGCGGCAAAATCATTGCCTACCGGTGTGAGTCTGTAAACCTGTTGATTGCCGATGTCATTATTCCAGCATGTCAGGTAAATTACATTGCT
>DAOLDI010000664.1:0-1566 GCA_035327445.1 Cyclobacteriaceae bacterium
CTGATGTGGGGGGAGGAAGTGGAGGCAGGTTATTAAAGGGTATTTTGGGGTCAAAAGTCTGCATTTGGATAGAGGTAGGTTTTACCTGGGTTTTCTACACAAGAGTAAAAATATCAAAAATTTACGCTCGTTTGAGAAATGCGGGTATTTTTTACCCTTGTTCGAAATTATTCAAATAGGCGTATAAATCTGAAAATCCTGCTCTTACCCCTTATCCAGCAACTTCGGAATAAAGGCATTGTAGAAATTGGTAGCCGCCATTTCATACGGGAACAGTAACTCAACGCCTTCTAAATCATTGAATAGGTCGACATTCTGTTCGGTAGTTAGCATCAGGAATATCTTGCCCTGATAATTATGCTCCCTCAGTTTTTTTACAAGGGCAATGGCGTATTCCGCAAACTGCACAGTGCAAACCACACAACTCGATTGCTGGAAAGGTATCTGTTCTAAAATCTCAGGGTCTTCAACATCTCCATAAATCACCCTCTTACCTTTCTCTCGCCATTGTGCTACCACTTGCGGGTCAAAATCAACTGCCAGGTAATTGATCGCACTGTGTTTATCAAGCCTGTCCGCCAGTCGCCCGCCAAAGCGACCTAAGCCGAAAATGATGATTTGATAATTGATGTCATCACCTTGCGCAATGTTGATTTCCCGGAAAGGATTTTTTCTTTCAAACACAGAAAGGGCAGGGGCAATCCATTCATAAATCTGATGTGAATACAGAATGAGGTAAGTTGACAGGCCAATGGTTACCAAACCAACAACGGTAATTAAACCCACTACTTCTTCGTTCAAATGCCCTACCGCCAAACCGAGGCTCGCAAAAATCAGCGAGAACTCACTTATCTGCGCAACAGTTAGTCCGGCCAGGAAGGAAGTTCTTTTGCGATAACCCATTGCACCCATGATGATTAATACAATGATAGGATTGCCAATGAGCACGAAGAAAGAGAATACCAATGCGGATGGAATCTGATCGCCAATCAAACCCAGGTTGAGGTTAGAACCCAGGTTTACGAAAAAGAAAAGCAAAAGAAAATCGCGTAAGCTGTTGAGTCTTGAACTGATAACATCTTTGAATTGCGATGAAGCCAAACTTACACCCGCCATAAAGGCGCCCACCTCAGGGCTGAAACCAATGAGCTCACTGATGGATGCTAGTGAAATTGCCCATGCAATGGCAAATAGTGTTAAAAGCTCTTGCGATTTGGCCAGGTAAAAACTCATGCGAGGCAGTACAAGTTTCATCATTAGAAAAGTGATGCCCACAAGTGCGGCACCGGAAAGAAATGTTTTGAAAATATCGGCAGCCAGACCTAATTCACTTGCATCGTGTTTGTTCATGGCCGAGAGTGCAATCATCACCAGTATAACAACAATATCCTGCACAATGAGAAAGCCAATGGCGATTTGACCATGCAGCGAATCAATTTCTTTTTTGTCAGAAAGTAATTTAACAATGATGATTGTGCTCGAAAAAGTAAGCGCTACGGCAATGTAAAAACTGTGCAAGGATGAAAAGCCAAGCGCAAGCCCAATGAAATAACCAATAAGCGATGT